>CAZTZI010000230.1:0-14373 GCA_964618115.1 uncultured Acidimicrobiales bacterium | reverse complement strand
CCCACCGCGCTGATCCGCACCGCGATCTGTTCGGTGATGCGCGGCGCCAGGCCGAGCGACGGCTCGTCCAGCAACAGCAGCTTCGGCGCGCTCATCAATGCCCGCCCGATGGCCAGCATCTGCTGCTCACCGCCCGACAGGTAGCCGGCCTGGTAGCCGCGCCGGCGGGCCAGTTGCGGGAACGCCTCGAATATCTCCCGGGTCACCGCCGCCACCTGCCGGCGATCTCGTACCGTGACCGCACCCGCCCGCAGGTTCTCCTCCACGGTCAACTCGGCGAAGATCCGCCGCCCCTCCATCACCTGCGCCATCCCGCGCCGCACCAGGGCGGTCGCGTTGGTGCGCCCCACCGGCTTCCCCTCGAGGAGCACCTCGCCGCCGGTCACCCGGCCGTGGTGGAACGGCAGCAGCCCGGTGAGCGCGCGCAGCAGGGTCGTCTTGCCCGCCCCGTTGGGCCCCAGCAGCGCCACGACCGCGCCGGCCGGAACCTCGATGTCCACGCCGTGGAGGACTGTCAGGGCGGGGCCGTAGCGCACGCTGAGGCCGCGAACCTCCAGCACCGGCGTCACTGATCGGTCCCCCACCATCGCAGGGCACCGTACCAGCGCGCGCCCCGGCGGCCGGGCACCACCGCGCAGCGGGGCACGCGCCTATCGTTCGCCCCGCAGGTGGGCGCGCCACGCTAGCCTGATACGAACAACCGTTCTGACCTTACCGTCCTGACCTTGGAGCATTCTGCCGGGACCTCGCCCGGCCGGATGCCGCCGCCCGGATCCCGAGGAGCCACCGACTCGACGTGACCGCCGTCAACACCGACACGCCCGATCCCGGTGCCGCTCCCGCCGGTGTGATGGACGGCTTCCACGCGGCTGTCCGGGCCTGGTTCTGCGGGCGCTTCCCCGGCGGCCCGACGGCGGCTCAGGTGGGCGCCTGGCCGGCCATCCGTGCCGGCGCCGACACGCTGGTGAGCGCACCAACCGGCTCGGGCAAGACTCTGGCGGCGTTCCTCGTGGCCATCGACGCCCTCTGGCAGGCGCACGAGCGGGGCAAGCCGGTCGCCGGGCAGGCCCAGGTGGTCTATGTCTCGCCCCTGAAGGCCCTGGCCACCGACATCGCCGAGAACCTCACGGGACCGCTCGCGGAGATCGAACGGATCGGCCGGGACATGGGCTTCGAGCCCCCGCCGCTGCGCGTCGCCGTCCGCTCCGGCGACACCACGCAGTCGGCCCGGGCCGCAATGCTGCGCAATCCGCCCAACTTCGTCATCACCACCCCGGAGTCGCTGTACCTGCTGCTGACCGCCGAGCGCAGCCGGGAGATGCTGCGCACCGCCCGCTGGGTGATCGTCGACGAGATCCACGCGGTGGCCCGCGACAAGCGCGGCTCGCACCTGGCGCTGAGCCTGGAGCGGCTGGCGCACGTGTGCGAGCGGCGGCCCCTGCGGATCGGGCTGTCGGCCACGCAGCGCCCCATCAGCGTCATCCAGCGGCTGCTCCTGGGTGCGGGCACCCCCGAATCGCCGGCCGGCCGCCCCGCGCCGGCGGTGATCGACGTCGGCCACCGCAGGCACCTGGACCTGGCCCTCGAAATGCCGCCCAGCGAGTTGGAGGCCGTGGCGCCCGCCACCCAGACCGCCGAGATCCTCGACCGCATCGCCGAACTGATCACCGAGCACCGGACGACGCTGGTCTTCGTCAACACCCGCCGGGAGGCCGAACGCATCGCCCACCTGCTGGCCGAGCGGCTGGGCGACAGCGCGGTGGCCTCACATCACGGCTCGCTGTCGAAGGAGCGGCGCCTGCGAGTCGAGACCCGGCTCCGTGCCGGTGACCTGCGGGCTCTGGTGGCGACCGCCTCGCTGGAACTGGGCATCGACATCGGTCCCGTGGACCTGGCCTGCCAGATCGGCAGCCCGCGCAGCATGGCCACGTTCCTGCAGCGGGTGGGGCGCTCGGGTCACTCGGTCGGGGCGGTACCGAAGGGCCGCCTGTTCCCCACCACCCGCGACCAGCTGGTGGAGTGCGCCGCTCTGCTGGCAGGGGTGCGAGCCGATCGCCTGGACGCCGTGACGCCACCGGAGGCGCCTCTCGACGTGCTGGCGCAGCAAATCACCGCCGAGTGTGCGGCGGAGCGCTGGAAGGTCGATGACCTGTTCGGGCTGGTGTGCCGGGCCGCGCCGTACGCCGGCCTGTCCCGGGAGGACTTCGACGAGACGCTGCGGTTCACCAACACCGGCGTGGTGACGGGACGGGGACGGCGCGGCGACTACGTGCACGTCGATTCGGTCGCGGGCGAGGCGGCCGGACGCCGCGGCGCGCGCCTCGCCGCGCTGACCTCGGGCGGGGCGATCCCCGACGTGGCCGACTACCGGGTGCTGCTGGACCCCGACGACACGTTCCTCGGGACGGTCAACGAGGACTGGGCCATCGAGTCGATGGCCGGCGACGTGTTCCTGCTGGGCTCGCATTCCTGGAGGATCCGGCGCGTCGAGTCGGGTGTGGTCCGTGTGGTCGACGCCGAGGGGGCGCCCCCCACGGTGCCGTTCTGGCTGGGCGAGGCGCCGTCGCGGACCACCGAGTTGAGCGCCGAGGTGAGCGATCTGCGGGCTCTGGTGGAGGGGTTCCTGGACGCCGGCGACCCCGACGGCGCCCGCGCTGCGATTGCCGAGCGGTGCGGCCTCGGTGACGTCGCCGCCGAGGCCGTCGTGTCGTACCTGGCTGCGGCGCGAGCCTCCCTGGGATCCCTCCCCACGCAGAGCAGGCTCATCATCGAACGCTTCTTCGACGAGACCGGGGGCATGCAGCTCGTGATCCACAGCCCCTATGGCGGGCGACTGAACCGGGGACTGGGGCTGGCACTGCGCAAGCGCTTCTGCCGCACCTTCGACTTCGAGCTGCAGGCCGCGGCGAACGACGACGCCGTGGTGCTGTCGCTCGGCCCCCAGCACAGCTTCCCCCTCAGCGACGTGCCGCGGATGCTGGATCCCGGGACCGTCACCGACGTTCTCACGCAGGCCATCATCGTCTCGCCGCTGTTCGCGGTGCGCTGGCGCTGGAACCTGAACCGGGCGCTGACCGTGCTGCGCTTCAAGGGCGGCAAGCGCAACCCGCCGCCGATCCAGCGGATGGAGGCCGACGACGTGATGGCGGCGGTGTTCCCCGGCCTGGCCGCCTGCGGGGACAACAACCCCGGGCCGATTCCCATCCCCGACCACCTGCTGGTACGCCAGACCGTCCACGACGCCCTGCACGAGGCGACCGACATCGACGGGCTCGTGGGGCTGCTGGAGGCGACGCGCGCCGGCGAGGTGGCCGTCGAGTTCCGGGACACTCCCGAGCCGTCGCCCCTGTCGCACGAGATCCTGGGTGGCCGGCCCTTCACGTTCCTCGACGAAGCGCCGCTGGAGGAGCGCCGCACGCGGGCCGTCCGCCTGCCGCGCGGCCTTCCCGTCGACCTGAGCGAGATCGGCGCCCTGCATCCCGACGCCATCGCCCGCACCTGCGCCGAGGTGGCGCCCGACGTGCGCGACCCCGACGAGTTGCACGACCTGCTGTCGCAGATGGTGCTCTGCCGGCCGCGCTCCGACTGGGCGGACCTCTACGCACAGTTGGCGGAGGCCGGACGGGCGGCCACCGCCGGCGGCTTCTGGTGCACGACCGAGTTGCGCCCGGCCGTGCGCGCCCTGCTGGGCGAGGACACGCCCGGGGACGACGCTGATGACGAACCCACCGACATCGGCGACCCCGCGGATGTGACCATCGAGGCGATACGCGGCCACCTCGAGGTCATGGGACCGGTGACCGTCGCGGAGCTCGCGGCAGCGACGTCGCTGGGGCTCGGAACGGTGCAGATCGCTCTGGCGGTGCTACAGGCCGAGGGCTTCGCCCTGTCCGGCCGGTTCCGCCCGCGAGTTGCCGGCGGAGCCGCCCCGACGGGCACCCGGACCGGCACCTCTGGCGACGCCGGCGAGGTCGCCCCGGCTGACGGCGATGACACCTCCCGCGCCGACGAGATCGAGTGGTGCAGCCGCCGCCTGCTGGCGCGGATCCACGTCTATTCCCAGCGCCGTCGACGCCAGGACATCCAGCCCGTCACGGCGCAGGACTTCATGCGCTTCCTGTTCCGCTGGCAGCACGTCGCACCCAGCACGCAGGTGCGCGGCCGTGCCGGGCTCGGTGCCGTCATCGAGCAGCTGCAGGGCTTCGAGGCGGCCGCGGGCACCTGGGAGCGCCAGATCCTCGCCCGGCGAATCGACGGTTACCTGCCCGTCTGGCTGGACGACCTGTGCCTGTCCGGCGAACTGGCCTGGGGGCGCCTGGGACTGCGCCGGGGCGACGAGGCGCGTCCCGGCGCCGCCACCTCACGCGCCACTCCGGTCACACTGGGGCTGCGCGGCGACTTCGACTGGCTGACCTGTGCTGCCCGCGGCACCGAAGTGCCCACGGCACCGGCGGCAGGCGCGCTGGCGGAGATCCTCGAGTCCCTCGAACGCCACGGCCCCCGGTTCGCCAACGAACTGACAGCCGACTGCGGGCGACTGACAACCGACATCGAGTCGGGACTCACCGATGGCGTCGCCCGCGGTCTGCTCACCGCTGACAGCTTCGGCGCTCTCCGCTCCCTGCTCGGGGGACCGCGCCGAGGTTCCCCCAGCGCCCGCCTCCAGCCGCGGCGAGGGCTGCGCCGCGGCGCTCAGGGCCTGACCGGACCCGTGGGTCGCTGGTCGCTGCTCGCCTCTCCCGACGACCGCTTCGATCCCGACGAGCTGGCCGAGGCGGTGGCCGAGCAACTCCTGGCCCGCTGGGGGGTGGTGTTCCGCGATCTCCGGGCGATGGAGACGCTGGCGGCGCCCTGGCGGGAAGTGCTGTGGGCGCTGCGCCGCCTCGAGGCCCGCGGCGTCATCCGCGGCGGGCGCTTCGTCACGGGATTCACCGGCGAACAGTTCGCGCTGCCGGCCGCCGTCGACGAGTTGCGCCGGGTGCGTCGCAGTGAGCGCAGCGGGGAGCGGGTGGAGGTCTCGGCGACCGACCCGCTGAACCTCACCGGAATCGTCACGCCCGGGCCACGGGTCCCGGCGGTCGCAACCCGCACCGTCACCTACATCGACGGTCTCCCCGACCGCGCCTCGGACATACTGCCGGCTGCCGACGCGCACCGTGGGCAGAGCGCCCGCACCGGCGCGGAGGAACCGGGACCCCCGGTCGTCGCGTCGCGGCCGTGAGCGACGGCGAACAGCACGGGGCGGGCGGGCCGCGCCGGGCCGCCGCAAGCTCGGCGCCGCCTGCCCACGTCATCGAAGCAGAGACGTGGTCGCGGGTGCGAGGATCGGAGCGATGAGCGGGATATCGGTCACGATCGGCATCGACGTCGGGACCACAGCGACCAAAGCCGTGGCTGTCGATGAGGCCGGGACGATCATTGCCCGTACCCGCCGCCCCCACGAGCTGCGCTGCCCGGCACCGGGGCTGCTGGAGCACGATGCCGCGAGCGCCTGGCACGCCGGGCCGGCGGCGGCTTGGGCCGACGTGCGCCACGCGAGCGACCCACAGGCGGTGTGCGTGGCCGCCATGGTGCCGTCACTCACTGCGGTCGACGCGCGGGGCGTGCCGCTGGGCGCGGGCCTCCTCTACGGCGATGCTCGCGGCGAGGCGGTCGCCGGCCTGCCACCCGTGGGCAACGAGGAGTGGCTGGGGTTCCTCCGTCACCTTGCCGGCCGCCACGGTGACGCCGCTGGATTCTGGCCGGCGCAGACCGTCGCCAACCACGCACTCGCCGGCGTGGCCGCGCTCGACACGGCCGCTGCCATGACGGCAATGCCCCTCTTCGACGGCACCGGCTGGGATCCGGCGCTGTGCGGCGGACTCGGCGTCCGGCCCGAGCAACTGCCGACGCTGGTCGCGGGCTGGGCCGCGGCCGGCGACGTCAACGGCGTCCCGCTGGGCGCCGGCATCCCCGACGGCCTCGCGGAGCTAGCTGTGGCCGGCGCCGCCGAGGTGGGCGATGTCATCGTCACGCTCGGCAGCACATTGCTCTGCTGGATCGTCAGCGACGGCTGGCGCGACGTTGAGGGGCTCTGGGCCATCCCCCACGTCGTGCCCGACCGCTGCCTGGTCGGTGGCCCGAGCAACGCCGGCGGGCTGTTCTGGGACCGCGTGCGCGCCATGCTCGGCGACCCGCCCACCGGCGAGGGCTTCGACGCCGCTCTGGCAGCACTCGATCCCGGCGACCTGCCTCTGTGGCTCCCGTCGATCCACCCCGAGCGCACCTCGGTCGCCGGGAAGGCCCGCTCGGCCTCGCTGCTGGGACTGGAGGCCACCCACCGCCGGGCGCACCTGTACCGGGCGGCTCTGGAGGCCGCAGGCTTCGCAGTGCGCCGCCACATCGAGGTGACGGGAATCGCCCCCCGGCGCATCGTGGCGACTGGTGGCGGAACCGTCGTGGGGTCGTGGATGCAGGCCCTGGCCGACTGCTGTGACCTGCCGGTGCACGTCGGGGCCGTCCCCGAGAGTGCCGCCCTCGGTGCCGCCTTCGCCGCCCGGCTCGTGGCCGGCCTGGAAACCGATCTCGCGGCCGGCACCCGCTGGGCCACCACGTCCCGCATCGTCGAACCCGATCCCCGCTGGACGGGCCCCGCCGAAGCGCGCTTCCGCCGCTTCGACACGCTGGTGGCGCCGCGGTAGATGCCTCGCCACCGGCGAAGCCTGCATAGGTGTGCCGGCGATGCGTCTAGCGCTATCAGAAGTGATAGCATCTAGATATGGTAACTATACGCACCACGTTTACGCTGGAAGAAGACTTGGCCCGCCAGGCGCGCCGGCTCGGCGTCAACCTCTCCGCGGCGGCTCGGGACGGCGTCGCGGAGGCTGTGCGGCACGCCAGAGCCATGGCCGACCGTGCCGCATACCGACGCTTCCCCGAGCAGATCGATGACTTCTGGGGCAACGCCGAAGCGTGGGGTGATCAATGAACCGGGGCGAGGTGTGGTGGGCCGAGGTGGGCCGCAAACGACGACCGGTCCTGATCCTGACCCGACCGGAAGTCATCGACGTACGCGAACTGGTCACCGTTGCCGAGGTCACCACGACGGTGCGCGGGCTAGCTGTCGAAGTACCCGTCGAGGCGACCGAAGTGAGTCTGGCTGAGAGGTCCGTCGTGAACTGCGACGGTCTGCACACCGTGCGGCGCTCGTCACTCGTGCGACGCGCCGGTCGACTGGATGAGGGGACCATGCGAGAGGTGTGCCGCGCTGCGACCTACGCGCTCGGCTGCTGAGCGCGACCGAGGAGGTCAGCCGCTGACCCGAGCGGCTTCAGCGATCGGCGACTGCAACATCTGCACTCCCTCCTCGTCCGTCGAGCCCGTCACAAGGTAGTTGCGCGAGCCCGTCGGACCGCTCAGGCACCGGCTTCGAACGATTCCCGGAGTTCCTGAGCGTAGGTGTGAAGGTAGTTGCGCCCGGTTGCGTTGACGAGGTTGTAGGCGAGTTCGTCCAGCGCGTCGGCCTTCAGCGCGGTCACACCGGCCACACGGAAGTCGAGCGCCAACAGAATGTCGCACAGCTCGGCCGCCCACTGCGCCTCCCCGCCGGCGAGCGCCGCCCGCGCCCGCTCCAGCAGGATGTCGGCACCTCCGGCGAGCTCCGCGATCCGGCGCGCCCGCTGCGCTGCCGGCAGCGGGTTCAGGTTGGTCGGGTTGCCGTCGAACCAGCCCAGCACCCCGCTGAGGATCGCCCGCACCGACCAGGCGACGGTGCCGTAGAACTCCCGCAGCAGGGGATGGGCCGCCAGATCGGGGGGCAGGCGGACCTCCTGCACCAGCTCATCAGGCGTGCGGCCCGCGTTCATGCCCTCGATGGTGGCGTCGTAGACGTGCCAGAGGCCCCGGCTGTAGACCCCCAGCGCCTCGTCCACCTCGGCGGCGCCGCTGAGCGGCAGGGTGTGGCCGGGGACGACGTGGTCGGGCTTCAGGGCGCGGATGCGATCGATGGACTCGCACCAGGCGCGCACGTCCCGGTACGGCGTGCCCCGGATGGCGTACAGGTTGGGCCACGACCGGTACATGTTGTCGCCCACGAAGGCGACTCGCTCCCGCTCGAACCAGACGAGCACCTGATCGTCGGTCTCGCCGGGATTGTGCGACACCTCCAGGGTCACGCCGCCGAGGCTGACCGTGGTGCTCCCCTCGAAGTGCCTCGTGGCGCGGATGCGCGGGTCGGGCGGATGACCGAGGCGGAAGCGGCGCGTCTCAGCAGCGCTCGCGAAGCCGCTGTTGATGTGCTTGTCGGTGGGGAGCAGGTGGCCGAACTGCCGCAGCGCTCGCCGATTGGCGGCCGCGCCGACGCGGGCGATCTCCAGTGTCTCGTTGCCGAACGGCTGGATGGCCCAGATCTCGATGTCGGGATTCTCCTCGACGAACGCCACCGCCCCGCAGGTGTGGTCGAAGTGGTGGTGGGTGTAGACGATCCCGAGGATCGGCAGGTCGCTGTGGCGTCGCAGTTCGGCGATCGCCTCGGCCGAGGCCTCCGACGTGCTGCCGGCATCGACCGCCACGATGCCGCTGTCGCCGACCACGAAGGCGAAGTTGGACATGCCGTACCCGGCGGCCACGAGGACGCTGTCGGTCAGCCCGATGAAGGCGCGCTCGAAGGACGCGTTCAGAGCCCGCAACTCCCGGGTCGCCGCCGTCTCTTCGCCGCCCATCGGGGAACGATCAGTGCTCGGCGGACCGGCGGAGTTCCCGCGCGCCGGAGCGCAGGTAGTTGCGCCCGGTCGAGCAGAGCAGATCCTGGGCGAGCCGTTCGAGGGCGTCGGCCTTCAGCGCCGCCACCTCCGGGCGCCGGAACTCGAGCGCCAGCAGCATGTCGCACAACTCGGCCGCCCACTGGGCCTCACCGGCGGCCAGAGCATCTCGAGCCTCCGCCAGCAGCGCCTCGGGTCCGCCGCAGAGCCCGGCGATGCGCCGCGCCCGCTCGGCGGGGGGCAGCGGGTTCAGGTTCGTCGGGTTGCCGTCGAACCAGCCGAGCACGCCGTTGAATATCGACCGCACCGACCAGGCGACGGTGCCGTAGAACTCCCGTAGCCACGGGTGGCCGGCCAGGTCCTCGGGCAGCGTGACCTCGCGCACCAGCTCGTCGGGCGTCCTGCCGGCGTTCATTCCCTCGATCGTGGCGTTGTAGACGTGCCACAGCGCCCGGCTGTAGACCGCCAACGTCTCGTCCACCTCGGCGGCACCGCTGAGCGGCGGGCCGTGGCCGAGCACCAGGTGGTCGGCCCCCAGCGCCCGGATGCGGTCCACGGACTCGCACCAGGCTCGCACGTCGCGGTACTGCGTCCCGCGGATCGCGAACAGGTTGGGCCAGGACGGGTAGACGTTGTCGCCCGCGAAGGCGACCCGCTCCTCGGCGAACCACGCCATGATCTGGTCGGTGGTCTCGCCGGGGTTGTGGGAGACCTCCAGGGTGACGCCGCCCAACCGGATCGTGGCGTTGTCCGCGAATCGCCGCTTGGGGCGGATCCGTGGGTCGGGGACGCCGCTGAACGGTGCCCTCCTGGCGCTGTCGGGCGAGGGTGCGCCGACGTTCGTGAAGGTCTCCGGCGGCAGGAACGACCCGAACTGCCACGCCGACCGCAGCATGGCGATCTCGGCGCGGTTGCGCGCCAGCCAGCGCCCCTCGGTGCCGAAAGGCTTGATGGCCCAGATCTCGATGTCGGGGTTCTCGTCGGCGAACGTCACTGCTCCGTGGGTGTGGTCGACGTGGCCGTGGGTGTAGACGAGCCCCACGAGCGGCAGGTCGGTGTGGCGCCGGAGCTCGGCGAGCGCCTCCGCCGACGAGCCCGGGTCGCTGCCGGCGTCCACGGCGAGGATCCCGGTGTCCCCAACGATGAACGCGAAAGTCGACATGCCGTAGCCGGACGCCACGAACACCCTGTCGGTCAGCTTGACGAAGGCCTGCCGCAGCAAGGCCCGGCGTTCCCTCAACTCACGGGTCGCCGCCGTCTCGGGCTCCCCCACGAGCCGAACCCTAGTGCGCCGTGCGCGCGGCGGATCGGGGGATCGCGCCGTTCCCGCGCGTCGGCGCGGCTCGTTGCGCCGTCGCGACCCGCGGCGCGCGCTCCTAGTGTCTGGGTTGATGGCGACCGACGTGATGATCACGGGCAGCGGCATCCCGCTGCCCTCGCCGGGCCGCGCCGGGGCCGGGGCTCTCGTGCGCCACGACGGCACGCTGATCCAGGTGGACGCCGGCCCGGCGACCACGTTCCGTCTCACCGAGGCCGGAGTCGACATCACGCAGTTGGCGGGCCTGGTCATCACCCACCATCACAGCGACCACCTGATGGGAATCCCCGACCTGATGCTGACGCGCTGGATCCGCAACGGCGCACGCCCCTGTCCCGCGCTGCCGATCCACTGCCCCGCCGGCCACGCCGTCGACTACGTGGAGTCACTGTTCGACAACCTGCAACCCGACATCGAGGCGCGGATCGGCCTCGCAGGCTTCCCCGATCGGCCCGACCCCGCCGTGCACCCGTTCGAGCCGCAGGAGTCGCCGGCGGAGGTGACCACGTTCGGCGACGTGCTGGTCGAATCGGTGCTGGTCGAGCACGGGGGCGTGCGGCCGGCCGTGGCCTACCGGTTCAGCACGCCCGACGGCGTCATCGTGATCTCCGGCGACACCCGCGCCTGCGACGCCGTCGAGGACCTGGCCACCGGCGCCGACATCCTCGTGCACGAGGTGCTGAGCAGCGCCAAGCTCCTCGAACTCGGCCTCGGTGCCCAGCGCGTCGAGCGGCTCGGCCGCCTCCACGCCGAGGCTCCCACACTCGGCGCGCTGGCAGCCCACGCCGGCGTCGCCCAACTGGTGCTCACGCACCTCATGCCCGCCCCCGCGAGCCCCGGCGACGAGGCGGCGCTCATCGAAGCCATCCGCTCCGGTGGCTACGACGGCAGCGTCACCGTCGCCTCGGACCTCGACACCGCAACGATCTGACCGCTCCCGGAGCACAGCCGCCGGCGAACCACCGACTCCGGCCGGCTCGTCAGTCCTCGTCGCCCTCCTCGACGGCAACGATGGCGGTGATGATCTCGGCTTCGTTGTACTGCCGATGGTTCACCGAGGTTGCGTAATGCCGGAGTAGCCGGAGCGACACGTCGCGCTCGATCTCGATCTCGGACAGGTCGGACTCGGGTCCGGTGAGGAGCGCGATCCGGTCCTCGAGGTTCTCCGCCTCGGTGGGACCGCTGGCGAACTCCAGCTCCACCGTCGAACCGCGGGCTGTTGCGGTGACGCGCAGCCGCCGGTAGTCCTCGTCGCCCGAGGCGGCGATTCGCTCGGTCAGGACCAGGAGCGCCTCCTCCGCGACGGCGTCGAGCCGTGCTCCGGTTGCCTCGTTCCATGACTTCCGTGCGGCGAAATCGCTCATGAAGCCCCTGATCACGCCGAGACTGGTCACGCTCAGCTTCGTCTCCAGAGTGCGGCGGTACTCCACCGCGTTGAACGTCAGCGCCAGGACGACCAGAAGCAGGCTCCCGGCCAGCAGTCCGTGCCGCGTCACGGCATCCCAGAAGGCGTTGTCGCCGAATTCCACGAAACCGATCTCGATGATCAACCCGGCCAGGACGGGAAGACCGATCAGAACGACGTTCCGCACCTGCTCGAAGGACTGCCTCTGCGACTTGGCGATGCGGTAGACGAGTGGAGCCAGGATGAACGCGAAGTAGACGACCACGAGGGCGCGCGGCATGGCGACGACCGCCGCCCACACCTTCGGCAACATGGCCATGAACAGGAACGGCACGGCGACCATCGCTCCCAGTCGGCGGGAGGCGCACTTCGTCTGGGAGATGAACCGGATGCCCATCGGCGCGGCGCTGACGGGTATCGAACCCGCCACCCCGGAGGCGATGGTTCCCAGGCCGAGTCGGATGTTGGCGCGTTGGACCTCCCGGAAGTCGATCGACAGCAGCCGGCGCCACGAGACGAACTGCGTGAGGATCGACGCGCCGTGTGTGCGGATGAGCACGACCAGCCCGAGGATCAGGAACGACGGGAGCAGCGTGAAGAACGTGGCGCCGAAAGGACCGTCACCCCGGGGGCCGAACAACGCCCAGCCGCCCTCGGGGAGCCCGAACCAGGCGGCCTCCCGCACCCTGTCGAAGTCGTAGAGCCCGAAACCGATCGCCACGACGAGTCCCGCCACCATGCCGATCGGTGCGGCCCACAGCTTCAGGGCGTCGCGGCCCCGTGCGTTCACACCGATCATGACCGCCAGGGCGATGACCATGCAGAGGAGAATGCCTAGGCGCCCGCTCCCCGCCCGTCCCGCCGGCCCGGCACCGACGGTGCTGGCGAGCACCGGGATCAACGACATGACCGAGAGCACGACCAGCGTGCTGCTCACGGCCGGGGTGATGAGTCTTCGCAGAACCGACAGGCGCATGCCCACCACGACCTGGAACAACCCGGTCACGAGAACCAGTGCGGCGAGCGTGGCCGTTCCCCCGCCTCGCAGCGCGAGGATGCAGAACGGCACGCTGATCGGGTCGACGGCCGCGATGTAGAGGTTCTCGGTCCTGAGCCGCCCGAAGCCGACGGTCATACCCAGCATCAGCAGGCTGCACACGACGATCGAGGCGAGCACGACACGGGATTCGAGCGATCTCGCGCCGCCCGCAACCGTCACCACCAACAGCGGCAGCAGGATCATCCGCGGGACCAGCATCAGCATCAGCTGCGCGGCGGTCACCAGGGCGCGCCGCGCCGGAGGCGTCTCGTGCGGCTCGTATCTCCCATCGGGAGAGGCGACGCGTCGGGCCATGCCCGAAAGTTAGACGCGGTCGGTTCGGGCAATGATCACCCGGCGCGCCATATCATGTGCCCGACTCGGGTCAGCGCCAGCAGCGCAGACCACCCCGACACCATGCCCCGCAAACTCCACAACTGGGACACAGCACACAGAGGAACGGCAGGGGTCCGCACCGTGGTACGCACTCGGCAGTTGCGAGGACGCGGACTCGATAGCATAATGAAAGCATGGTGAACGTGCTGATACGAGATCTGCCCGACGAGACGCATGCCGAGTTGCGCCGTCGGGCCGAGCGCGAGGGCAAGTCGCTCCAGCAGTACCTCGTCGGTGAGTTGAAGCGGCTCGTGGAGCGCCCCACGATCGACGATGTCCTCGATTGGGTGGAAACCCGCTCGGGAGGCCGAGTCGGCGCGAGGCAGGCGGTAGCGGACTTGGCCGAGGACCGGCAGCAGCATTGATCGTCGTCGACGCCTCGGTGCTGGCCAATGCTGTAGGCGACGACGGCAGCGACGGCAACGATGCCCGGCGCGAACTGCGCCGCGCTCGCGACGCCGCCGTTCCCTCCCTGGCAGACATCGAGGTCGTTTCGGTGCTCAGGAAGCGCTGGCTGGCCGGCGATCTCACCGCGGAGCGCTTCGCGGACGCTGTCGAGGCCCTTGTCAACCTGAGCCTCGCACGGCATTCCATGGTCCCGCTGCTATCTCGGATCTATGAGTTGCGAGCCAACGTGACACCCTACGACGCCGCCTACGTGGCGTTGGCGGAATCGCTCGACTGCCCGCTGATCACCAATGACATGGCTCTCGCACGAGCACCGGGCCCGCAGTGTGAGATCCGCGTCGTGACGCCCTGAACAACCTCAGGGGCGGCGGCCGATGGGGTGCATCGACCCCCGGTGGAAGTTCTTCATGCCCGCCACGCGCAGCACCATCTCGGCGATCCGCCAGCCGCCGGCGCCGCGCCGGAAGCGGCAGTGGTACTGCCCCCACATGTCACCGTCGGGCGCGCCACTGCGGTACTGGGTCCAGGAGTAGACGTAGGACGTGGCCGTGGCCTCGCCCGGGCCGACCGGGCTGATGCGCACGTTGGAGATGTGATGGGAGCAGGCAGTGAAGATCTCCTCCTGCCCGCGCGCCACGGCCTCGACGATCTGCCGGCGCCCGACGACGGTGGGGAACTCCGGCCCGTAGTCGAGCGAGGCGTCCTCACAGAACACTTCGCCCACCTCCTCGGGCTCGTTGCGGTCCAGGTGCCAGGCGTAGGCGTACAGCAGGTCGGCGATCGCGGCGCGGTCGTCGGCGCCGAGGGGCGCCCCGGGATCGCCACCGGCAGGAATCTCTGTCACGGAGCCGAAGCTTAGAGCGTACACGGGTTGCCTTTGGGCGGGGTTCCGGCGGTCGCGCCGGTCGAGGGTGGGCGCGAGCAGCGTCTGGTCGCGGCGGTTCGCACCGTCGGCGCTCCAGCCCGCGGGGATGCCGGCCCGGGCGCGGGGCGCGGCGACGTGTCGAGGATTCTGTTACGGTCCGGGGCCTGTCGTCCGCGGCGGGCCGCCGCCGAGAAAGGGAGACGC
>CAZTZI010000229.1:0-17556 GCA_964618115.1 uncultured Acidimicrobiales bacterium | reverse complement strand
GCCCCGCCCCGGCGGCGATGCCGAACCCACCACCCACGATGCCGTTGGCGCCGAGCATGCCGAGGCTGAAGTCGGCCACGTGCATCGACCCGCCCCTGCCGCGGTTGGCGCCGGTCTCCCTGCCGAAAAGTTCGGCCATCAGCCGGTTGGTCTGCATGCCCTTGGCGATGGCGTGGCCGTGGCCGCGGTGGGTGGAGGTGATGTAGTCGTCGGGGCCCAGGTGCCGGCAGGTCGCCGCGGCGATCGCCTCCTGGCCCAGGTAGGTGTGCACGAAGCCGGGCAGTTTCCCAGCGGTGAACAACTCAGTGACCCTCGTCTCGAAGACGCGGATGCGCACCATCGTGGCGTGGATCGGCAGGGCGACCTCCTCGCTGAGGCCGGCGAGTGTGGCCGGACCGGTGGGCGGGGTCACTGGGCCAGGTAGCCGCCGTCCACGGCCAGGATGTGCCCGGTCACCATTGCTGCAGCCTCGGAGGCCAGGAACACGGCAGGACCCACGATCTCGTCGGGCTGACCGATCCGCCCGAGGGGCGTGCGCGACTCCCAGTCGGCTCGCATGTCGGGCTCGCGCTCCCACTGGGCCAGCACGATGGCCGACTCGAACTGCGAGGGGGCGATGGCGTTGACCCGCACGCCCTGTGGCGCCCACTCGATAGCGAGGGTCCGGGTCAGGGCCACCACCCCGCCCTTCGAGGCCTGGTAGCCGAGGCTGCCCGCGAAACCCGCTAGGCCGCCGACCGAGGCGATGTTGATGATCGAGCCAGAGCCGGCGGCCAACATGTGACGCCCGGCCGCCCGGCAGGCGAGGTACGTGCCGCGCAGGTTGATCTCCATGACCGAGTCCCAGAGTTCCTCGGGGTAGTCCACGGCGGGGGAGCGTCCCCCGATGCCGGCGCTGTTCACAAGCGCGTCGATGCGGCCGGCATCGGCGACCAACCCGTCGACGGCCGCGGCGACCGCCCCGGCGTCGGTCACGTCTGCGGTGAAGGCGTCGGCGGCCCCGCCGATCGACAGCGCCGCCTCGTCGTTGCCGTCGGCGTCGCGGTCGACGCAGCGCACTCGGGCGCCCGCCTCGGCGAATCCCATGGCGATGGCCCGTCCCAGCCCGCTGGCGGCACCGGTGACGAGCGCGACGTGCCCGTCGAGCGAGAAGCGAGACAGGGCGGTCACGCCACGACGTGGCCGATGGTCGTACCGACGTCGACCTCTACGTCGCCGGAGGGGTCGACATCGACGGCGATCTCGAGGGTGCCGGTGGCGGGCGTCTCGATGGCCGTCTCGGCCTTCTCGGACTCGACGATCACCAGATCCTCACCCTCCTCGACGAGCGCACCGGACTCGTGCAGCCACTCCACGATGATCACGCTCTCCACCACGCCGGAGTGCGGGACGACGATGGCCGTCCGGGCGGCCATCAGATGTAGCCGTGCTTCTCGAGCCCCTCGGCGGGGGAGAGGCCGCGGCGCATGTCCTCCCGCACCAGGTCCTCGCCTGCCATGACCGTCTCGGAGTCCACCAGGACCTGGGTGGCCTCCGCAGCGGGGATCACCAGGATCCCGTCGAAGTCGGCGTGGATCACGTCGCCCGGATGGATCTCGACCTCGCCGATGGTCACCGGTACTTGCGTGGCCGCCATCTCCCAGCGGCCGATGGCGTTCAGCGGTGACATGTCTCGGTAGAAGACCTGCAGCCCGATGTCGCGCAGCCCGTCGGTGTCGCGGAGGTTGCCGTCGAGGATCACGCCCACGCAGCCGTGCACCTGCGCGGCGTTGCCGGTGAGCTCGCCGAAGTGGCCGACCGGGCTGTCCCGGTTGACCGAGACGAGCACGTCATCGGGCTGGATCCCGTCGAACATGCGAAGGTACGACTGGATGCGCTCGACGCCCTCTGCCCATGGGCGGCGCTCGGCGATAGGGACGCCCAGGACGGTGCGGGCGATCCCGACGATCCGCTGGTTGGGGAACAGCGGCCTCAGGTACGAGGGCAGGACCTGCTCGGTGCCGCCCGCCCGGTAGATGGCGTCGCACACCGCCGTCATGGGGATGCGCCGGAAGCGCTCGCACAACTCGGCCCTGGGTATCGCCATGGCGCCGAAAGTACTCCAAGGTGGGTATCGGCGGGACGGGAACGCCGCGTCTACAGTCTCCGAACCGACCGCGAGCATCCTCGGGAGGGCCCATGAAGCGCGTCTACGAGGTTCCGGACGGGCCGCCGGGACATCCGTTCCTGTCGCCGGTGATCAGGGCGGGGGATTTCGTCTTCGTGTCGGGCAACGCCGGGCTGTTGCCGCGCAGCTCGGCGACCGCCGGGGACGGCAGCTGGCAACCGGGCGCCCTCGTGGAGGGCGGCATCGAGGCCGAGACTCGCCAGACGTTGGAGAACATCAAGACGGCCCTCGAGGCCGCCGGGGCACAACTCTCCGACGTGGTGAAGGTCAATACGTTCCTGCGTGACGTCGACCGCCACTTCGCTGCCTACAACAAGATCTACCTGGAGTACTTCCCGACCGAGCCGCCAACACGCACAACCGTCGGGGCAAAGATCTACGGCAACATCCTCGTCGAGATCGAGTGCGTGGCCTATTCGCCGGAGTCCTGAGCCATGACCAGCGAGAAAGCCGGCTGGAGCCGGCACTACGACGTCGCCAACGCAGACCTCGGTTGGCAGTACAAGGGGTGGCCCCTGTCGCCGGGCAACGCCGACCTCGATTCGATCGGCGAGGCCGGGCTGAACCTCTTCGGTGACGACTTCATGTTCCCGGTCATGGTGATCTCCCACAGCGACCTGATGCACAACATCGAGGTCGTCGCCCGTTTTTGCGCCGACAGCGGCGTCTCGCTGGCTCCGCACGGCAAGACGACCATGTCGCCCGAGCTCTCGCACCTCCAACTGGAGGCGGGCGCCTGGGCCATCACCGCCTCCACCGGCAGCCAGGCCCGCATCTACCGGGCCTTCGACATTCTCCGGATCCTCATCGCCCACCAGGTCGTTGACCCGGCGGCGGTCACCTGGATGGCCGACGAACTCGACGCCCATCCCGAGGTCGAGTTGTTCTGTCTCATCGACTCGGTGGAGTGCGTCGAGGCCATGGAGGCGGCGCTTGCCGGACGTGCCCTCAAGCGACCCATCGACGGGCTCGTGGAACTGGGCATGATGGCGGGCCGCACCGGCTGCCGCACGATCGAGGGGGCGGTAGAGGTAGCCGAGCGGATCGCGGCCTCCGACCGGATCCGCCTCGTCGGCGTGGAGGGCTACGAGGGCATCCTGCACTTCCACGGCGACGACTTCAGCGAGGTCGACGAGTTCCTGCACCGGATGCGTGAGCTGACCGAGCGGCTCGCCGCCGCCGGGCACTTCGACCATCTCGACGAGGTGATCGTCACCGCCGGCGGCAGCATGTTCCCCGACCGGGTGGTGGCCATCCTGGGCAGCGACTGGGACATCGGCCGGCCGGTGCGGCCGGTCATCCGCCCCGGCGGCTACGCCACCCACGACTCGAAGATGTACACCGACTCGGGTCCCTTCGGCGTACGGGCGCCGATGGACACCTACCCGGCGCTGCGCCCCGCGCTCACGCTGTGGTCCTACGTGGTCTCCCGCCCGGAGCCCGATCTGGCGCTTCTTGGTTTCGGCAAGCGCGACGGTTCCTACGACGTCGATCTGCCCATGCCCGAGGTGCTCCGCCGCGGCGGCGAGATGCACGACATCGCGGGCCGGCTCAAGGTGTTCGAACTCAACGACCAGCACGCATTCGTGCGCATCGCCCCCGGGTTCGACCTCAGAGTCGGCGACCAGGTGGGATGCGGGATCAGCCACCCCTGCACCTCGTTCGAACGCTGGCGGGCCATCCCCGTCACCGACGGCGACCACAACATCGTCGGCGCAGTCCGAACCTTCTTCTAGGCGGAGACCCGGCGAGATCCATTCGGTTGTCGGGACTTCCGGGCCCCGACCTCTCGAAGCGGACCGTGATTCCAGTGGAACGCCGCGCGGGTTGGTGTTACAGATATAAGGAAATAGCATGTAACTGTGCTTACGGGCACCGACTCGCTGCCCTGGACCGGGCCCTCGAGGTTCGTCTGCGTTGCCCTAATCTGTACATATTAGACTTAGGAACTTGTACACTATGGGTGTGGATGTTGCAGTAACCGACTTGCGGGCGCGATTGAGCCACTGGCTCGCGCAGGCGCGAAACGGCGAGGAGGTGGTTGTGACCGACAGAGGGGTACCCGTTGCACGGCTGGTGGGGCTTGACAGCTCTCCGATACTCGAATCCCTCCACGAGCGGGGGATCGTCGCCCGACCCGCCCGGACGGACCGGCCGACCGCGACGGGCCGTTCCTTGCCGCGGCCCCTCGGGTCGCTCTCGGATGTGGTCAGCGATCAGAGGCGGTGACCAGTGGCGATCGTCTACTTCGACTCGAGCGCGCTCGTGAAGTTGCTGGTCGACGAGCCGGGTAGCGAGGCCGCGGCGGTCCTTTGGGACGGCTGCGACGCTGCGGTCAGCAGCCGTCTGGCCTACCCGGAAGTGTGCGCTGCGCTCGCTGCGGCGGGCCGCAACCGCGATCTGGACGAGGAGGGCCTGGCGTCTTGCGAACGTGACTGGGAGGACTTCTGGGCGGCGATACGCCCCGTTGAGCTCACCAAGCGCGTCTCTCGTGCCGCGGGTGGGCTGGCCAGGCGGCACCACCTCCGCGGCGCCGACGCGGTCCACCTGGCCAGCGCGCTGGAGGTCGACCGTTCCGCGCTCATCGTGGCCGTGTGGGATCGCCGCCTTCACGCCGGCGTAACCGCAGAGCATCTCGCGGTCGCCCCGGCAACCCTGGCCGACTGATCCCCGCCCGAGCGCTCCGGGTGGCACTCGGTCCAGAGCGCTACCCCGCCGATTGCGCGCGAGTCCATCCGCCTGGGGAAGAGGACTGCGCTCGCGATGTGTATGCTAGGTGTATGAGTCGCACAAACATCGACATCGACGACGAGGCCTGCACGGCGGTGATGCGGCTCTACCGGTTGGAGACCAAGCGGGAGGCGGTCAATCTGGCGTTGCGGAGGCTCGCCGCGGAGCCGCTCGATCTCAAGGAGGCACGGGCGATGCGGGGCTCGGGCTGGCACGGGGACCTCGACGAAATGCGAGCGTCTCGCGGTTCGTGATCCTCGTCGACACGTCAGCCTGGGTGGAGTTCCTGCGCGACACCGGCAGCGACGTCTGCGCCAGGGTGGATGAACTGCTCGACGGGGACATGGCGATCTGTGATGCAGTCCGCATGGAAGTCCTGGCCGGTGCCCGCGACGAAATGCATCTCCGGGCACTGCGCCGGCTGCTGGCGCGGGCCGTGACGCTTCCCACCGTGCCCGACGACTACGACCACGCCGCGCTGCTCTACCGAGCGTGTCGCAGCGGCGGCGAGACGGTTCGCAAGCTCATCGACTGCCTGATCGCCGCGGTCGCCCTGCGAGCCGGCACGCCCGTGCTGCACGCGGACGCCGACTTCGATGTGCTGACCCGCCACAGCCGGCTGGAGACAGCGGCCATCGCCTGAGTCGTTCTGCCATACCGGACGCCCGGACATCGGTGTCCGGGAGTCGCCGGGGGAGTCGTCAGGTTCAGGCGAAGACGGTCGGGCGCAGGTCGGGGATGTCGTCGTCGAGAGGGAAGAACGGGCGCTGCATCCGCTCGAACGGTAGTGACCGCACCGAGGCGGGCGTGGGGCCTGGAGAGTCGATGACGATCGCGGGGGCGTCCGGGTACACCATCCGATAGTTCATCGGGTTCTTGGCCACGGCGAACTTGGGGGTGAGTGCGTCCACGCCGACCGAGGCGTACTGCTCGCCGGTCCACTCGTATGTGGGGTGGCTGGCGATCACGATCTGCAGACCACCGGCTCGCAGTACGGCGGTTGGGCCCATCTCACCGACGACACCCTCCCAAATACCGCCCTCGTAGACGAATCTGCCGTCAGTCAGCACCTCAACGGTGCCCGTGATCGACATCGGATCGCCCCAGCGGGGGTCGAGCCGGTGGCCGAGGCGCAGCGTCACCTCGGCGCCGATGCCGGCGGCGTGGCACTGCGCCGCCGCCTCGGGGTCGACGACCGGCGCCACGGACGCCGCCCCGGGGGCAAGTTCCGCCAGCGCGGCGATGCAGGCCACGCTGTCGCCGGCCGCTCCGCCCCCGCAGGCGTCGGCGGTCTCCATCAACACGATCGGGCCGTCATCGATCAGGAGGCCCTGGCGTACGGCCTCAGCGGGCGTGGACATGGCAGGCTCGAACTCGTGGCGCCGCTGCCAGTACTCCTCGGCCAGAGCGACGGCGGCCTCCCGCGCTCCGTCGGTGTCGCCGTCGGTGATGACGAGCCCGCCGCTGCCCATGCCCGGGCGGTCGATGAACGGGTGAACCAGGAACATGCTGGTCGACAGCACGTCGCGGCGCGCCTCGAGCCGCTTGGCCTTGCGCATCATGTCGGCGAACGGGCCGGCACCCTCGGTGGAGCCGTGCACAGCCCCTGTCAGGACGGGAACCTTCGCCATGACCATGCTCGGGCGTGCCACCCCGACGGCGGCGTCGACCAGCAGCGCGGCGCCACGACGGCCCGTGGTGTAGCTGTCGCGGTGCGGGTAGGTCTCCCACGCCACCAAGCCGTCCGCGTTGGTCACCATCGCTTCGGTGACGTGGGCGTGCAGGTCAAGGGTGGCGACGACGGGGACATCCGGCCCGACCAGCGCTCGAGTACGTGCGAGCAGGTCGCCCTCGATGTCATGGAAGGTCTCGGAGACGGCCGCCCCGTGCAGCGCCAGGAGGACCGCATTCACGGGGACAACGGCTTCCAGCGCCGCCAGGAGATCGCGGCGCAGCGTCTCGTAGCACTCGTCCGTCAGCGGTCCGCCCGGACTGGTCGAGGCGAACAGCAGAGGCACCGGCGTTGCCCCTCGTTCGGTCAGAACCTCCAGCATCCCGCCCATGACGCCGCCGGCCACATCCAATACGTCGTCGCCATAGCGGAGTTCGAAGCGCTCGAATGCGGCCAGGTCGATCGCCTGGCCGCCGAAGTCGTTGCACTCGGTGAGAATGCCCCCTACTGCCACGCGTGGACCGGACATATGCGGGTCTCCTCTTGTTCGAATCGCCGTCAGTCCAGGGCGTAGGCCCGGCAGGCGGAACGCCAGCGCAGGTCCTCGGTGGCCTCGGCGTCCAGCGGCCCGATGAGCGCCTCGAAGGCCTCGGCCTGCCGCCGGTAGCCACCGCCGACCTTGCAGACGGGCCAGTCGCTGCCGAACATCAGACGGCTCGAACCGAACGACTCGAGGGCAACATCGAAGGCGCCGCGCAGGTCGTCCGGTGTCCAGTCGGCGTGCGGCGTGACATTGTGCAGGCCCGAGACCTTGGCGAACATGTTCGGGAAGCTCGCCGCGGCGCGTATCAGCTCCACCCAGCGGGGGTAGTCGTCGGTGCCGATGGGCGGCTTGTTCAGGTGGTCGATCACGATGCGGAGATCGCCGACCGCGGCCGCCAGCGTGGGCACGTGCTCGAGGTGGCGCAGCTGCACACCGACGAAGTCGTAGGCCATCCCGTGCTGGGCCAGGATGCCGAGGCTCTCGATGACGGCGGGTTGCAGCACCCAGTCGGGATCGGGCTCGTCGTGGATCAAGTGACGGATCCCCACGACCGGTCCGGATGCCTGCAGGGCGTCCAGCGCGGCGGATGCCCCCTCGGGGTCGAGCATGTCGAACCAGCCGACCACCGCCACCACCCGGTTGTCTGATGCGGTCACGGCGAGCATCGCCTCGGTGTCGGCGAGGCTGTTCTCGGCCTGCACGAGAATCGCCTCGGTCACGCCCGTGGCCTCGATGTGTTCCTGGGCCTCGTCGACGAGGAACGTGCGGCGCAGCTGGTGGAACGCCGGCGGCAGGTCGGCGTCCAACCAGGCGTAGGCGCACTGATCGAGGTCCCACTGGTGGAGGTGGGTGTCGATGAGTCGGGTGGCGGTTTCAGACATGGTCTCGGCCTCCGGATGATGTTCGTCGAGGATGGCGTTCACGGGCATGAGCGATGCGACGGCGCAACCCGGTTCCGGCAGGCGACGGGCTGCGCATGGCCACCGCTCACTTGGTGGCGCCCGCGGTGAGGCCGCGGACGAAGTACCGCTGCAGCAGCAGGTAGAACACCAGCACCGGGATCGACACGAAGAGCATGTAGCTGAAGAGCTGCCCGTAGTTCACGTCGAACTGTCCGACCGACCGGAACAATCCCACGGTGACCGTGTTGCCCTGCAGCGGACCCAGCAGCACCAGCGGCGGCAGGAACTCGTTCCATACCCATACCCCGCAGATCACCAGCACGCTCGCCGTGGCCGGCCGCAGCAGCGGCAGGATCACCGACCAGTAGATGGATGCCAGGGAGGCCCCGTCTATCGAGGCCGCTTCGGCCAGCTCCCGTGGGATCGACCGCATGAACCCGCGGTAGACGAGCACCGCGAACGGCGCGTAGTAGGCGCACAGGAAGAGGATGAGGCCCGGGAAGCTGTTTTGCAGCCCGACGTACTTCAGCACGCGGAACACCGGTATCAGGATCACCGGTGTCGGAAGGATCAGGCCGAAGAGGATGACGGTGCCGACGGCGTTGCTGATCCAGCTGTTGGACATGTGGAGGGCGAACGCCAGCATCGAGGAGACGACCATGATGAGGGCGATCGTCGAGCCCGTGATGAGCAGCGAGTTCACCAGCCCGCCGGTGACGTTCCCGACGCTGAGCACCCCCGACATGCCATCCAGCGTCGGACCGATGGGCGGCTTGGCCGGCGACCGCAGGATCTCGGGGTCGGTTTTGAAGGCGTTGGCGATCACCAGGTACAGGGGGAACAGGAAGAAGGCCGAGACGACGATCGCCAGCAGTGCCCGGAACTGGCGCATCACAACTCCACCTCGCGGCGACGCAGCACGCGGAGCGAGATGACCGTCGTCGCCGCGGTGATCACCAGCAGCAGGACCGCCATCGCCGAGGCAAGGCCGGCGCGGTTCTGGGTGAACCCGGCGCGGATGATCGCCAGGCCGACGGTCTCCGACGAGCGTCCCGGTCCGCCCCCCGTCAACGCCACGACGTGGTCGTAGAGCTTCAGGGCGGAGATGAGCGAGATCAGGGTCGTGATGGTCACCGCGGGCGCCACCAGCGGCCACGTGATGAGGCGGAACCGCAGGTAGCCCGAGGCGCCGTCGATGGAGGCCGCCTCGTAGAGGTCGGTGGGGATCGCCCGCAGCGCGGCCACGTAGATCACCGTCGCGAACGCGATGAGCTGCCACGCCAGCGCCAGCCCCACCGAGACGACGGCGAGATTGGGGGAGCTGATCCACTCCGGTCCGGGGATCCCAAGTGTCTCGAGCGCGTTGTTGAGCGAGCCGTCGTTGGCCAGGGTCCATCGGAACGTGAGGCCCACAACGAGCGGGCTGAGGACGAACGGCGCGAACAGGATGATGCGCAAGGTCGTGTAGAGCCGCGATCCTGCATCCAGCAGCACCGCGAAGAGCAGCCCCAGGGCGTTGGGCACCACCACCGAGGCCGCCGCGATCAGAAGGGTGACGTAGAGGGCGTGGCGGAAGTCGCCGCTCTCCCAGAGCTTGGCGTAGTTGTTGAAGCCAACCCACGAGATCTCGTCCCGCAGGAAGTTCACGTCGTTGAGGCTGTAGTGGACCGTGACGCCGATGGGCGCCACTATCAGCGCTGCGAACAGCGCCGTGGTGGGTGCGCCCATTGCCATCAGCCCGAAGCCGCGCCGCCCTGCGCCGGGCGGCCGGCGGCGCCCCCCGGCCCTGCGGCCGGAGGGGCGCTCGGCGCTACTCCGCGTCGGCAGGAGGGTGCCCCTGACGGCGGAGGTCAAATTGGTTGGTCTAGCCGGAGAGGTCGTCCCAGGCGTCCTGGAGAGCCTGTGCGGCCTCCTCCGCCGACCTGCCGGCCAGCATCTCCTGCGCCTGGATCCAGATCTCGTTCTGCATGCCTGCGACGAGGGCATCGTCGCCCACCTCGAAGGTGTAGAAGGCGACCTGCCTCGCCGACTGATCGGCGAGGATCTGGATGACCTCGGTGATCAGCGGGTGCAGTTCCACGTCGTCGGGCAACACGAACAGCTTGTTGTTGGCGATGTGCGCGTCACGGATCAGATCGTCGAGGTTGGTCTCGACGTTCGTGGCGAACTCCACCGAGAACAGCCGCGCCGCCCCCGGATCGGGCGTCGCTGCCGAGATGGCCGGGCCGCCAGACGTGTAGGTGGCGAGGCGCTTGGCGCCGTCGAGGGTGGGCATCGGGAAGATGCCGATCTCGAACGGATGGTCCATGGGCACCGCTCCGGCGAAGAAGCTGCCCATCGGATACATCGCCGCGGCCCCGTCGAGGAACGACTGCTGCAGATCGGCGTAGCCGAGGTTCAGCTCCTCACCCGTCAGCCATCCGGCGGCCACCATCTGCTCGTACGGCCGTAGTGCCTCCACGAAGATCGGGTCGGTGAAACTGGCCTCGCCGCTGCGCAGCTTCTGGTTGAACGTCGGATCCACGCCCGTCACATTGAGCGAGGCGAGGTTCATGATCGGCCAGCCCGCGGCCCAGGCGTCAGCGCCGGCGCCGCCGATCACGAATGGGGTTTCTCCGGAGGCCGCGATCGCCAGGGCCGCATTGACGAACTCGTCCCAGGTCTCCGGCTCGGAGGTGATTCCGGCCGCCTCGAACATGTCCTTGTTGTAGAAGACGCCCGACTCGTAGACCGTGAGCATCGGCAGCGCGTACTGCTTGCCGTCGGTGTAGCCGAGGCCGACCGGGTCGATGAACCGCTCGAGGTCCTCCGGCTCGAACGGCAGCAGCAGGCCCTCAGCGATGAACTCCGCGGTGGAGAAGTTGCTCATCATGACGTCGGGGAGCTGGTCGGTCGCCGCCAACTGCTTCAGGAAGTCACCGATGTTGAGGTCTGGGGCCACGATCTTGTTGATCTTGAACTGCGGGAAGTCCGCCACAGTGCGGGCGATGGCGTCATCCCAGAACTCCGCCGGCAGGTTCGGCGTCTCGAACACGAGGAAGTCCAACTCGATCAAGTCCTCTGCCGGTGCGGCTGCGGCCGCGGCCTCAGCCTGTGCGGCTGCGGCCTCCTCGCGCGCCGCCTCGGCCTCGGCCCGCGCCTCGTCGGCTTCCGCCTGAGCCGCCTCGGCTTCGGCCTGCGCGGCTGCGGCTGCAGCCCGCGCTTCGTCGGCTTCCGCCTGTGCGGCGGCGGCCTCCGAGAGCGCCTCCTCTGCAGCGGCCTGTGCGGCTGCGAGGTTCTCCTCGGCCGCGGCCATGGCCTCCACGTTGCCCTCGGCGGTGGCCTGTGCCAGGTCGGCGGCGGCCTGTGCGGCCTCGGCGGCGGCGAGTGCAGCCTGTGCTGCGGCGTCGGCAGCGGCAGCGTCGGCGATGCCGGTGGAGGCGTCCGCTGCCGCACTCTGGGCGGCGGCGGACGTCGCCTGGGCTTCAGCCATGGCGTCGGCTGCATCGGCCGATGCGTTCCGTGCCTCCGCCATCGCCGCATCGGCCGCGTTCGCCGCCGAGGCCGCAGCGTCGGATGCGGAGTCGTCGGCCGCGCATGCCGCAGCCACGAGCGTCAACACGAGCAATGTCGCGAGAACGCCGCTCTTCTTCAAGTACCTCATGGATCCTCCGTGCTGGATATCTTGCCCGACGCTGAAGCAGCCGCCGAGCAAGCGACCGGCGATGCAGCATCAGGGAGAATGCAGGGGCAGGGTAACCGGTGGCTCGCCGAGCGGGAAATGGGTCCGTTGCCTTGCTCGGCCGCCCCCGGTTCCTGCCCGCAAGCGGCAAAAACAGGCGTGCACTACAGTCCTGGCCGCTGGCGCTGACGGGGGGAGGCGCCCCTCCGCATCGCATATGGCGTTGGCGGAAGGAGATCAACATGAATTCGCGACACGGCCGTCTTTGGAGGCGGTTGATCGTGCTCGCTGCTGTACCGATGCTCATCGCCGCCTCGTGCGCGGCCGACGACTCCGCATCGGAATCCGCCGACGCCGCAATGGCGGAGGCGAGTAGCGCATCCGCCGCCGCCGCCGACGCCATGGCAGAGGCTCAAGCCACGGCGGCAGCGGCCCGGAGTGCCCAGGCGGACGCCGCCACGGGCATTGCCGACGCGGCCGCCGCGGACGCGGCAGCTGCGGCGGCACTCGCCGCGGCCGAGGCGGCACAAGCCGCCGCCGACCTGGCACAGGCCACCGCCGAGGGAAATGTGGAGGCGATGGCTGCTGCCGAAGCGGCGCTCGCCGACGCGCAGGCCGCCGCGGAGGAGGCGCTCTCGGAGGCTGCTGCCGCTCAGGCCGAAGCCGACGTGGCACGCGAAGAGGCCGCCGCCGCTCAGGCCGAAGCCGACGCGGCACGAGCCGAAGCCGAAGCAGCGGCCGAAAGCGCCGCCGCCGCGCCGGCGGGCGGACCGCAGCGCGGTGGGACGCTCACCTTCGCCCGGTTCTTCGAGACGCAGAACCTGGACCCGGCGGGGGTGGCCGACAACGGGTCCATCTTCGTGCGGGTGCAGATCTTCAACACTCTCGTGGAAGCCGACCCCGACACCCTCCCGAACGTCGGCCCCGGGATCGCCGACGAGTGGAGTTCCAGCCCCGACGGCATGACCTGGACGTTCCACATCCGCGACAACGCCAGGTTCTCCAACGGCGAGCCGGTCACGGCCGAGGACGTGCAGTTCTCACTCGAGCGGTTCGCGGACCCGACGATCAGCGTGAACATCCCGAGCCTCGGCGTCGGAGTCGAGAGCGTGGACATCATCGACGACCAGACCGTGCAGGTGAACCTGGACCGCCCGGTCGGGGCCTTCCTCGAGAACATCTCGGTGTTCCCCGCATCGATCATCAACAAGGCCGCCGTGCTGGCCGAGGGCGACGACCACTGGATGAACCCGCTCGGCACCGGCCCGTTCAAGGTGAAGGAATGGGTGGCCGGCTCGCACATCACCCTCGAGCGCAACGAGTACTACTGGGAGGAGGGCAAGCCGTATCTCGACGAGATCCGGTTCGACTACATCCCCGATGACAACGCCCGCATCCTGCGCATCCAGGGCGGCGACGCCGACCTCGTGGAGGGCGTGCCGTGGACGCAGATCCCCGACCTGTCCCTCAGCGAGGGCTTCAGCATCCACGTCGCCGACATCGTCCGCTACGAGGGCGTGTTCCTGAACCACACCATCCCGCCGCTGGGCGAGATCGGCGTGCGCCAGGCGCTGAACTACGCCACCAACAAGGCGGCCATCAACGAGGCGGTGTACGGGGGCGTCGGCGAGATCGCCAACAGCATGATCCCCAAGGCGCTGTACCACTCCGACTACGACACCCTGCCGGCGTACTTCTACGACATCGAGCGGGCCAAGGAGCTCATGGCGGCGTCGTCGATGCCCGACGGCTTCGACCTCGCCTACATCTACCCGTCGGGCTCCACGGCGCATGAGCAGCTCGGGACCATCCTGCAGGCGGACTGGGCGCAGATCGGCGTGAACCTGTCCATCGAGGAGGTCGACACCGGCACGCTGTTCGGCGACCGCTTCTTCACGATGGAGTACGAATCGGGCGTGCCGCTGCCCAAGTTCACGTCCGACGTGGTCGTGCCGGACGAGGTGGCGCTGCTGTTCTACGACAAGGATCCCAGCAACATCCTCGCCGGGTTCTTCACCGGCTGGGAGATCCCGGACGAACTGGAGCGCTACACCGAGGAGGCCGCCTTCACGACCGACGAGGCGATACGGGCCGAGCTCTGGCCGGAGGTGCAGCGGATCGCCATGGAGGAGGCGCCCTGGGTGACGCTGTTCTTCCTGCCCACCGTGCACGCGGTGGCCGACCACGTCGAGGGATTCCGGGTCGTGCCCAACGGCTGGTGGGATCTCGAGGACGTCTGGCTCAGTAACTGACGCTCTGACAACGGCGACGTAGTCGCCACGACGCGATACTGGTCGGGTCCCCGTGCCACGGGGACCCGACCCACGCCGGGAGGTCGTTTTCGCGTATGTGGGGGTTCCTAGGGCGGCGGCTGCTGCACAGCATCTGGGTGCTGGCCGCAATCATCATCGTCTCGTTCCTGGTCATCCGGCTCATTCCGGGCGACCCGGTCGTGCAGATGCTGGGTCTCCAGGCGACACCCGAGAACATCGCCGCCGTCAACGAGGATCTCGGGCTCGACCTCCCGATGGGTCAGCAGATCGTGCAGTTCGTGGAGCGCGCCTTCCAGGGCGATCTGGGTTCGTCCATCATCAAGCGGGCGCCCGTGAACGACATCGTGTTCGACAGGCTCCTGCCCTCGGTCTACCTGCTCCTGTACGCCACGGTCCTGGCGCTGATCATCTCGGTGCCGCTCGGCGCCCTCTCGGCCATCTACCGCAACCGCGTGCCCGACCAGATCGCCCGGCTGACGAGCATGGTCACCTTCGCCATGCCGCAGTTCTGGCTGGGCCTGATGCTGATCCTGCTGTTCGCCATCCGGCTCGACGTGTTGCCCAGCGGGGGGTACGGGGAAGGGTTCGGCGGGATCCTCCTGCATCTCACGCTGCCGGCGCTCACGATCGGCCTCTATCTGGCCCCGCAGCTCATGCGGACGCTGCGCTCGAGCCTCATCGAGGCGATCGACAGTGACTACGTGGAGGCTGCCCGCTCCCGGGGCTATCGGGAGAGCCGGGTGGTGGGCAAGCTGGCCATGCGCAACGCCCTGGTGCCGCTGATCAGCGTCCTCTCCATCAACATCGGCTTTCTCATCAGCGGCACGGTGATCGTGGAGGTGGTCTTCCAGGTGCCGGGACTCGGAGCACTGCTGGTGCAGTCGGTGCTCAACCGGGACTATCCCGTGATCCAGGGGCTGATCCTCGTCTTCGGGGCGATGGTCATCCTCGTGAACATCCTCGCTGACGCCGCCTACGCCGTGGTCGACCCGAGGGTCCGAGCAGGGATGGCCGCCGAATGAGGACCCTCGTTTGGGCGGGCCGCCGGGCCGTGGGTCTCCGGGGGGAGGCGGCCACCCTGCTGCGCCAGGCCCAGACGGAGCGGCGCTGGTCCAACGTCACGCTGGGCGTCGGGATCGCCATCGTGGGCGCGCTTGCGGTCGCCGGCTTCTTCGCCTCCCTGATCGCTCCCGCCGACCCCAATGCCGTCGACCTCACCCAGCGCCTGCTGAGCCCCTCCGGGAAGCACTGGATGGGGACCGACCCGTTCGGTCGGGACATCTTCACCCGCACGCTCTACGCCATCCGGCTCGATCTGGTCGTCGTTCTCATCATCACCTACGTGCCGATGGTCTTCGGGATGATCGTCGGGGCGCTCGCCGGCTACTTCCGGGGATGGGTGGACGCCATCACGGTCCGCGTGATCGACGCCTTCATCGCCTTCCCGTTCATCGTGCTGGTGATCGCCGTCGTGGCGATCCTGGGGCCGGGCCTGAAGGGCGTGTACATCGGCGTCCTCGCCGTGGGCTGGACGCTGTACGCCCGGCTCACCAGGGGGGACATGCTGGTATTGCGCGAGCAGCAGTTCATCCTCGCGGCACGCACGCTGGGCTACTCGCCGCGGCGGGTCATCCTCCGCCACGCCATCCCCAACCTGATCAGGTCGAACCTCGTGTTCTCGATGGCCGACATCGTGTTGAACCTGCTGTTGCTGGCCGGCCTCTCGTACCTGGGAGTCGGCGTGCAGGCGCCGACCGCAGAACTGGGCGCCATGGTTGCCGACGGCCAGTCGTTCCTCCAGCAGGCGTGGTGGGTCACGACACTGCCGGGGGTGGTGATCGTGGTCCTCGGAGCCGGCTTCAGCATGATCGGCGATTCGCTGGCCGACCGCCTCGGCCAGAAGTTCGGGGTGGTCGGATGACGTCGACCGACGCGGCGCCCCGCGCCGGCGGGCCGGAGACCTCGGCGCCCCCGCTCCTCACCATCGAGGGGCTCCGCATCGGCTTCCCCTCGCTGGAGGGCATCGTCCTCGCCGCCAACGACGCCCATCTGACCGTGGGTCAGGGCGAGGTGCTCGGCCTCGTGGGCGAATCGGGCTCCGGCAAGAGCGTCACGTGCCGCGCCATCGTGGGGATGGTCCCGCATCCGGGGGCGGTGCTCGGCGGGCGCATCGACTACGACGGGCGCAACGTGCTGGAGTTCAACCGCGCGGAGATGCGCGAACTCCGGGCCCGCGAGATCGCCATGATCTTCCAGGACCCTGCCAGCGCTCTCAACCCCGTCTTCACGATCGGCCATCAGATCTCCGAGGTCCTGCGTCTCAACGCCGGACTGAGCCGGGCCGCGGCGCGGGCCAGGAGCATCGAGTTGCTCGAGAGGGTGGGAATCCCGGCGCCGGACAGGCGCATGTCGGCGTACCCGCACGAGATGAGCGGCGGCATGCGCCAGCGCGTCATGATCGCCATGGCACTGGCCGGCGAGCCGCGTCTGCTGCTGGCCGACGAGCCCACCACCGCCCTCGATGTCACGATCCAGGATCAGGTGCTGCAGCTCCTCGAGGACCTGCGGCGTGAGCGGAACATGTCGATGATCCTGGTCTCGCACGACATGGGGGTCATCGGGACCGCCGCGGATCGTGTGGCGGTCATGTACGCCGGGCGCATCGTGGAGGTGGCTCCCACCGATGTGCTGTTCAGCAGCCCGGACCACCCGTACACGCGGGCACTCATCGACGCCATGCCGCAGCTCGAGCCGGAGGATCGATCGGAACTGCGGACCATCCCGGGCCAGCCGCCGGACCTGTTGAAGCTGCCGGACGGATGCCCCTTCGCCCCTCGCTGCCCGCTGGCGCGCGACGAATGCGCCGAGGTGTCGATGGAGTTGACCGCCGTCTCGCCGGCGCAGCTATCGGCGTGCCCGTTCGCGAGGGATGAGGCATGAGCACCCACACCGCTGGAGTAGACGCCGGTGTCCCCGGCGGTGATCCGATTCTCGCCGTGGAGGCGCTGGAGAAGTGGTTCGCCGTCGAGCGTTCACCACTGGAGTGGATCCGCCGCAAGCCGCGCGAGCGCGTTCACGCCGTCGACGGGGTCTCGCTGCATCTGCTGCCGAACGAAGTGCTCGGCATCGTCGGCGAATCGGGTAGCGGAAAGAGCACCCTGGCCCGCTGCCTGGTCGCTCTCTACCGGCCCGATCGGGGCAGCATCGTCTTCGACGGGGTCGACGTCACCGAGGCCGCCGGGCAGTCGCGCCGCGATCTGCACGGACGGATGCAGATGATCTACCAGGATCCGTTCACCTCGCTGAACCCGCAGATGTCGATCGGGGCGGCCATCGAGGAGGCCGGCCGGGTGCACGGCCGCGAGGGGGACGACTTCGTGGGAGACCTCCTCGACGTGGTCGGGCTACCGCGTTCGTTCGCGCGGCGCCGTCCCCGGGCGCTGAGCGGTGGGCAGCGCCCGGGCGATGGCCGTGCAACCCGAGGTGTTGATCGCGGATGAGGCCGTGAGCGCGCTCGACGTGTCGATCCAGGCCCAGATCCTGAACCTGTTCGCCCGGCTGAGCGACGATCTGGGCCTGGCGATGATCTTCATCGCCCACGACCTGG
>CAZTZI010000228.1:0-7336 GCA_964618115.1 uncultured Acidimicrobiales bacterium | reverse complement strand
CCTGGAGCCGCTTGAGACCATTGAGTGCCGCGACGCGATTCTGACGCCGGACAACACCGAACCGGACTGGCCGGAAGCGGACGTCGTGATCGGTAACCCGCCGTTCCTGGGTGACAAGCAGTTGATCGACGGCCTCGGGGAGGACTACGTGTCGCGAATGTACGCGACCTACGCCGGCCGCGTGCCCGGCGCCGCGGACCTCGTCTGCTACTGGTTCTACAAAGCGGGTCGAAAGATCGCATCCGGCAAGGCGAACCGGGCTGGGCTTGTCGCTACCAACTCCATCCGAGGTGGTGCCAACCGCCGTGCACTGTCGGCCGCGACGAACAATCAGCGGATCTTCGAGGCGTGGAGCGACGAGCCGTGGGTGATCGACGGAGCGGCCGTGCGGGTGTCGCTCGTCTGTTTTTCCGGTGCCGGCGACGAGGCTGTCGCCGGCACGCGGCTCGACGGCGCGGCGGTCGACGAGATCTACACAGACCTCACGGCGCGGCGCGACGGCATCGGCGTCGACCTGACGAATGCCCGTCGCCTCGCTGAGAACGACGGCGTGGCGTTCGTCGGTGACCAGAAGAGCGGCCCCTTCGACATCCCGGGCGATCTGGCGCGTGAGTGGCTCAATCTGCCCGCGAACCCGAACGGCCGGACGAACGCCGACGTGCTGAAGCCGTGGGTGAACTCAATGGACCTGACCCGGCGGCCGGCCGGAAAGTGGATCATCGACTTCGGGTTGACCATGCCAGCCCGTGAGGCGGCGCTGTACGAAGAACCGTTCCGTTGGACGACTGAGCACGTTCGACCGACATGGGACACGCAACGTAAAGCTCGGAGACGAGACGCGTGGTGGTTGCATCACTGGCCGCGGCCGAAGATGCGGGCAGCGCTCGACGGTCTATTGCGATACATCGCGACGCCGACCGTCGCCAAGCACCGCCTGTTCGCCTGGCTCGATGCGCGCATCTGCCCTGATCATCAGTTGATCGTCATTGCTCGTGACGACGACACGACTTTCGGGATCCTCCACAGCCGGTTCCACGAGATCTGGTCGCTCCGCCTCGGGACGAGTCTGGAGGACCGGCCGCGCTACACGCCCACGTCCACCTTCGCGACGTTCCCGTTCCCATCTGGCCTGGCGCCGAATGTGTCCGCCGCCGAATTCGCGACTGATCCCCGCGCCGCCGAAATTGCGGGCGCCGCCCGGGATCTCGTCACCAAACGCGACCGCTGGCTAAACCCGCCCGAGTGGGTCGAGTGGGTCGACGAGCCGGTCCCCGGCTACCCGAGGCGGCCCATTCCTCGCGACGAGCAGGCAGCGAATGAGCTCAAGAAACGCACCCTGACGAACCTCTACAACACCCGCCCGCAATGGCTCGCCGACGCACACGAAGCCCTCGACGACGCCGTGGCCGCTGCGTACGGCTGGCCGGCGGACATCTCCGACGAAGACGTCCTCCGCGAACTGCTGACCCTCAACGGCGGCTAGCCGCGTTACGAGTCAGCCAAAGTTGTCTCTGGGGTCAGATCGACGGCACGTCCCGAAGAGCTGGGGATAACCGAAGCCGACACAAACGCCCAGTTCAGAGTGCATTGGGCGACCGACTGTAGGCGTAGGTCTGTCGAATCCGACTTCTTGATTGTCACACCGTCGCTTTACAGTGGCGGCGTGGCTGACAAGTCGGCGATGGCGCTTCCCCCCGTTGACCGGTCAGGTGGATAGGGTGGGGTTGGTTGGCTCGGTGTGACGGTAGTTGAGTTCGTATTGGTCCGGTGTGATGAATCCGAGGCTGGTGTGGCGCCGGTGGGTGTTGTAGCGGGCGAGCCATTCGAAGACCGACCGGCGGGCGCTGGCCCGGTCGGGGTAGCGGCGCCGGTTGACGAGTTCTCGCTTGAGGCTGGAGAAGAACGCCTCGGCCGCGGCGTTGTCCGCTGAGGACCCGACGCGGCCGGCGGACTGGGCGAGGCCCCAGCCGGCGGCGGTCTTGCGGAGCTTGCTGGCGAGGTACTGGGCGCCGTGGTCGGTGTGGAAGATGGTCCCGGCGGTGCGGCCCCCTCGTGCGTTGGCGGCCATGTCGAGAGCGCCTTGGGCGAGGCGGGCGTCGATGCGGTCGCCCATGGCGTAGCCGAGCAGCCGGCGGCTGCCCACGTCGAGCACGACCGCCAGGTGCAGCCAGCCCTCGCCGGTGCGTATGTAGGTGATGTCCGAGCACCATGCCCGGTCTGGGGCGCCGGGCGAGAACTCCCGGCGCAGCAGGTCCGGCAGCTTCGGCGCCGAGCGCGCCGGGATCGTGGTGCGCTTGGGGCGCTGCGGGCGGGTCCCGGCTATCTCGTGGACTCTCATCAGCCGCTCGACGCGCTTGGCGTTCACCCGGCGGCCCCTGTCTCGCAGCTCCGCGGTCACCCGAGGAGACCCGTAGGCCCCGTCGGAGGCGGCGTGGATCTCTCTGATCTCCGCCACCAGCGCCGCCTCGGCGCGCTCCCATGGCGCCGGCGCGGCCCCCTGGGCGGCGCGCCAGTCATAGAACGCCTGACGGCTCACACCCGCGACCCGGCAGCACACCGTCGTCGGGAACCCTTCGGCCCTCCGGGCAGCGACCCACCGATAGCGGGTCACTGTCCCGACTCCTTCACCCAGCCGCCGTTGCTCGTTTGAGCAGATCACGCTCCATCCGCAGCCGGGCGTTCTCCCGGCGCAGCCGCGCCAGCTCGGTCCGCTCGGTCACAGTGAGCCCCTCGCGCTCGCCGCGGTCGACCCGCGCCTGGCGCACCCAGTTGCCCAGATTCGACTCGCCGATCCCCAGCGCCCGGGCCGCCGACGCGATGCTGCGGCCCTCGTCGAGCACCAGCGCCACCGCGTCAGCCTTGAACTCCTTCGGGAACGACCTCCGCGTCCGGCCCGGCGCCAGCACCGGCCCAGACAAACTGTCCTCTCGCATACTTGACATGGCTACCTCCTAATCGAGGTGACCGGTCAACGGGGGGAGGCACCGCTTTCGCGAGATCGTCGCGGTGCGCGCCATGAACTCCGTCGAAGAGTGGGGAGCCAAGCGACCACTGCCGCCTGCTGATCGAGGGCCCTGGTTGACCCCGCGCCGTTGCTGCCGCACTTCGGACTTGCTGTTGTTGGCGTCTAGGTTCAGCCCAGGCCGGGTAGTCGTGGCTCGGCAGGGACGCCGGCTCGCGCGATCTCGTAGGGATCCTCGGCGTCCACCGGCGGTCGCCCGCTGCGTATGCCCTGCCACGGGTACGTCAATTCTTCGGTCGGTGCGTAGAAGCGCCCTCGCTTCTCCCCGACAGGATTCAGCAACCCGGCTCGGACCATCGCCGCCAGGTCGCTGGTGGCGACCGCGTCGCTGATGGCCTCGCCCGCTGTCGCCTTGGTGATGGTCACGTACAGCGACCGGCGCAGGCGCCAGCCGCGGGCTGCATCGACGAGAGCGCCCACTGTGCGGGGCGCAAGCCTGTGGCGCTGGGCGATTTGCTCGCAGGCATCCCAGAGCGCCTCGAGTTCCCGGATGCGCCGCAGAACAGTCCGTGCCTGGCGGTAGTGGGCCTTGAGGCTGAACTCGATCCAGGGCAGGGCGCTGTTCTGCGGCGACCAGGTGCCTTGGGCGACCTCGGTGAGCACTGCGTAGTAGGCCGGGGTGTTGGCGCCGAGGTACTCCTCGATGCTCACGAACTCCGGCGTACCTTCGCCAGCGGCAGCGAGCACGAGCGTCTGGAGGCAACGGGCCATGCGTCCGTTGCCGTCGCTGAACGGGTGGATGAGCGTGAGGTTCAGATGTGCCATGGCCGCAGTCACCGATGTCGGCGCTTCGCTGTCGGTGATCTGTGAGAGCGCCTCGTCCACCAGAGGCTCCACGAGTTCGCGATCCGGTGCCTCGTACACGACGTCGCCGCCGCTACTGCTCACCCACACGGCGCCCGGTCGCCAGCGACCGGGATGCTTGGTGAAGTCGTATTGCATCATCATGAAGTGCAGCGACAGCAGGAGCGAGGCGTTGATGTCGGGTGTGGTAGGGGCGATCTGCAGGACACAGGTCATGGCCTCGCGGTAGCCAGCGATCGCCCGCCGGGTCTCGGTACGTACATCGGCGGGCTCCTCCCCGTCGATGATTGCGGCGGCGCTCTCGACGCTCGTGTGGTAGCCCTCGATGGACAGCGATCCTTGGGCTGCCCGGGCAAAGGCGGTGCGGCGTAGCGAACCCGTCCAGCGGCGCGGTTCGCGGAGGTAGAAGCGCAACTCCTCGCGTAGCATGCCGATCATGCCCAAGACGCTTGTGTCAATGTCTCGCAGCGGTGGAGTTGTGTAAATCACACAGACGATATTAGCAAAGTAATCGACCAAGTCAATAGATAACTAATCTAGCTAGCTGGTCCGGGCTACCGGCGATCGATCAATCTGGGCTCGAGAGTCTGGCATCGTTCATTGCTCAAGTCCCTCCGAGGGGCTCGAAGACGAGTTCGGGGACCACGACCTGCCAGGTGTCGTTCTTGAGGTGCTGCTGGTACTGCGGGTCTGAGCGGTCGCGGCTCCAGGTGGCGACGGCGAGGACTGTGGCCTCGACGCAGCGCATGTCGGTGGGGGCCTTGAACTTGCTTGCCAGCGTGCCCACGACGACGCCTTCGTAGTTGCGCAGCTCCCAGCGGTCGGACTGTCGCCGCACGCGTAGTTGGTCGCCGGGCGCCAGGTTGGCGATGGCGCGATGGGTGGGGTGGCCGGGCGGCTTACGGCCGGCGAAGCCAAGGTTGACATCGCGCAGAGTGAGCCGGCGGTAGCGGCGAGCTAGTTCTGGCGGCGGCGGCGGGAGTGTCATGGGGTCGCGCCACTGCACCGACGGGTTGTTCCGCAGCGCGTCCTGGAAGGGGTGCGTGCCTGGGAGGCGCGCCAGCGCCAGCGTCTTACGGGCTCTGGTCATGGCCACGTAGTAGAGGCGGCGGGGAGCGTCGAGGTCCTCGCCCCGGCCGACGCGGTCCCAGCCTCCGTCCAGGACGACTACGTGGTCGAACTCGAGGCCCTTGGCTCCGTGCGCGGTCAATAGCAGCAATCCGTTCTGGCGGCGTCGGGCGTCGCGGGTCCACTCGGCCAGCCATTCGATGAACGATGCCGTCGGAACCTCGGCGGTGGCGGTCTCGAGGCTGTGTTCTTCCACGGCTTGGCGGAGCAGCTCGGTCCAGGGGTTGGAGGGCTGCCGGTCCAGCCAGTCCTGCGGGTCGGCGCTGCGGAGCATGCCGGAGCCACGATCTCGGACCCATTTGACCAGGGCTTGGGTCTCGCGCAGATGCCACAGGCTCAGGTTGCCTTCGTTGGCCATCTGGACCGAAACGCCCTCCTGCTCGCAGACGGTTCGCACTGGTTCGAGGTAGCTCCACTCGCGGGCGATCACCGCGCACTTCGACCAGTTCCAGTCCGGGTCGAGGCTCGACAGTCGCTGCAACTCGGCCACTGCGGTCTGCGCTTGGGCGATCGCGCTGTCGTCTGCCGTTCGCAGGACTTGGACCTTGCCGTGGGCGACCGGGTCGCGTTCGGCCCACACGCCGCCGGCAGGGTCCTTGGCGCGCTCCCGGTTGATGCGGATCGCATGGCTGGCCTTCAGCCGGTCGCCTGCCGGGCCGATCACGGCGTTGGCGGCGGCGATGATGTGGCCGGTCGAGCGGTAGTTGTCGATCAGGTAGGCCGGTTTGGCGTTGTAGTCCTTCTCGAAGCGGCGGATGAACTCCACCGAAGACCCGTTGAACGAGTAGATGTTCTGGTCGTCGTCGCCGACGGCGAACAGGCTGAGGCGGGAGTCCTCCTCGGTGAGGGTCCTGCCGGCCAGCGCGGAGATGAGGTCGTACGCGTCGCCGTCGATGTCCTGGTACTCGTCCACGAGTATCCACCGGAATCCCGCCAGCAGCCGCGCCCGGGACTCCTCCGCCTCCTCGGGCTCGAGCCCCTCGCCGCGCAGCAGGGTGGTCGCCTCCCGCAAGATCTCCTTCAGCCGCTCGCTGAGGTCCGTTTCGGTCTCCCGGTCCGCCTGGCCCGAGAAGCTGGCGCCGACGAGCCGCATGGCGAGGGCGTGGCAGGTGAACACCATCACGCCGCGGGCGTCGTCGCCGATCAGATCCCGCAGCCGGCGGCGGATCTCGACGGCGGCGTGGCGGTTGTAGGCCAGGGCCAGGATGCCTCTGGGGTCCTCGCGCCGGGCACGGATCAGGTAGGCGATGCGGTGCACCAGCACCCTGGTCTTGCCCGAGCCGGGCCCGGCGAGCACCAGCACGTTCGTGGTCTCGCGGTCGTCCGCCACCAGGGCCCGCTGCTTGGGGTTGTTCAGGCTCTCGACGATCTTTTTCCACGATTCCGGCGTGGTCTGGCGGCCGAGCTCTTGACGCTGGTCGGGGAGCCAGCGCCGCAGGAACTCGTCCTCGCCGAGGGTGAAGTAGTCGATCGACAGCTGCAGCGCATCGGCGACGTTGGCGAGGCCCCGATGGGCGAACTCGGCCATCACGTGGATCTGGCGCACCGTGGCGTCGTAGTGCAGCGAGAGAGACTTGTAATCGGACTGCTTGAACCCGCGGGGGTCGCGATCCAGGACGATGGTCATGGCCGGGCGGAACACCGTGAGGCCGCGGTTGAGTCTGATGACCTCCTGCTCGTGCAGCCACAGCAGGGACCGCTCCATCAGCCTGCGCAGCTTGCGTTCGTCTCCGTTCCGGCTCGCCAGTGTCAGATCGCTCTCGATGGCGTGCGTCAGCTTCCCGAGAGTCGTGCGGACGAGCAGGTCGCTGCCCCGTCTGCCCGGCGGGGTCTGCTCCAGCAAGTGGTCGAGCAGCCGGGAGGCGCCGTTGCGGCGGCGCTCGGCGATGCCGGCCAGCGAGGACCATTCGCGCCTCAGGGTCACCCGGAGGCTGTCCGCGTCGTGCTTGCGCAGCGTGAGGCTGCTGCCGCCCCCGCCGTCGTCGCCGCGCCCGTCCCGGGCGATGCCCTGGATCGTGCGGGTCACGTGCTCGGGGCGAACATGGGGGTGACCGGCGTTCTTCAACTGCTGGGAGGCGACGCGCAGGTTCAGCGGCGCCGAGTCACCGACCGCCAGGTCGGGGGCCGCCTCCTGCATCCACTCGATCAGCTGCCGCTCCAGTTCGTTCACCTCGCTGAGCCGGCTGTGCGACGGGTTCCGCACACCGACATGGACGAACGCGGTCAACTCTGTGTCGTTGCTGGCGATCCCAAAGCGCTCCAGATCAAAGAGCGCCCCCCGCACGCCCTCAGAGCTGAGCCCCGATGCCATCATCAAAGTGTCCGTGGAGATGCCCTCGTCGGGGTTCGCGTTGATCAGCGTCTCGGCGATGCTCGTCAGGC
>CAZTZI010000227.1:0-26701 GCA_964618115.1 uncultured Acidimicrobiales bacterium | reverse complement strand
GAACCCCTCCCGACACGAAACAACACGATACTCTTTAATAATAGAAAAGACACTAAAGATCATGAAACTATTGACAATAGGCAAGCCATCCCGCCGCGCGGACGCGGGCACCGCAGGCGGCGAGCCCCGCACACCAACCAGAACAAGCCGCTGCAACCAAGTCTCAAGCCAACAGGGGGAACCCCAGCGGCTCAGTCCCCTCTGCTCGCCATGACGACGCGGGGGTGAACCGCAAGCCCGGTCGCTGGTTGAACGCTCGGAGGCCCGTCGCAGCCTCGCCCACCGCTGCCGCGCCGACATCTACAATGCCGTCACCGTGCGCTGACCGCGAAAAGCAGCCAAACAAAAACCCGCCTGAATACGAGACCTACAACGAGAGAGACGACGGTGCTGCGAATAGTCGAGGAAATCCTGCTGCTGCTCGTCGACACCGAGAGGGGCGACATCCGGGCCTCGTTCTCGCCGCGGTCGCGGGACATCGCCCTGGCCGGCGCGGTACTGATGGATCTGGCGCTCGAGAACCGCATCGACACCGACCTCGAGAATCTCGTTCCGCTCGACCCGACGCCGCTGGGGGACGAACTGTTGGATCCCACCCTGTCGGACATCGCGCAGGCGAGCGGCACGCACAGCACCGCCTACTGGATCGGACGCACGGCCGAGCGGGGCGACCAACTGCGCCAGGCGACGACTGACAGGCTCATCGACCGCGGGATTCTCGAAGCCGAGAGCAACGGGCTCGTGTTCTTGTCGCGCCTTGTGTCCCGCGCCCGCAGATACCCGTCGGACAGCCCGGGGCAGAGCACCGAGGACGTGCAGTCCCGGGTCATGCGCCAGTTGTTCGGTGACGATCTCCCCGACCCGCGGGACATCGTCATCATCAGCCTGGCGGCGGCCTGCGGCGTCTTCGAGAGGATCCTCTCGCGGGAGGAGTTGGCCGACGTCGCTGAACGGATCGACTTGATCAGCCGCATGGAGCTGATCGGCCGGACCGTCGCCGCAGCCGTAAGCCAAGTAGAGGTCCCGGCCGCCGCACCGCCGGTCGTGCGTCCCTATGAGGAGATTCCCCAGGCGTCGAAGTGGCCACTGGCGGGCAATGCATTAGCGATGACGAGAGACCTGCGAGGCCTGCTCCTTCGGGAGTATCAGAAGCACGGACCGATATTCCGGCTGCAGGCGTTCAACCAACATTTCATCGCTCTCGTCGGGCCCGAGGCAACTACGTTCTTGAGCAGGGAAGGAGGGGCACTCCTGCGCTCGTTCGAGGAGTATTCCGCCTTCCGCGATTCCCTCGGGTGTGTACATATGGTTGCCGCGATGGACGGTCCCGAGCACGTCCGGATCCGGAAGGCATTGGCGGCCGGCTACTCGCGCGACTACCTCAATGATCAGCGCTACGAAGAGGTTGTCGACATTGCCCGACGCGGTGTCGCGAAATGGCCGCAGGGCAAGGCCATCGACCCCGTCAGCACGTTCCAAGGCATCGTCTCCGAACAGCTCGGGATGCTGATGATCGGTGAATCTTCGGAAAGCTTTATCAAGTCTCTACGGTACTATGTAGAGGGTCTCGTGCGCCTTATGAGACCGGGATGGGGTTTCGCTTCCCAAATGAGATTCCGGCGCGCCGAGAGGCAGACCTTTGAGGAGTTCGACCGGATTCTGCAAGCGCGCACGACCGAAGAGCGACCAGACGACGCAAGAGCGGACTTCGTCGATGAGGTACTGGCCGTGCACCGGAACGACCCGATGCTGATCCCAGAAACCGATCTTCGCTTTGATCTGCTCGGGCCGTACCTTGCTGGCATCGACACGGTTGCGGTCGTGTGTTCATTCATGCTTTATGTGCTCCTCACCAAGCCCGAACTTCTCGAACAGATGCGTTCGGAGGTTGATTCCGTTTTCGACAGCGGCCCCATTACAGCGGAGTCGTTCGAGAAGCTCGCTTTGACGCGGCGGATTTACTACGAGACCCAACGCAGATATCCGCTCATTCCGGCACTCGGACGCATCGTGTCCAACTCGTTCGAATTCGGCGGATACAAAGTGCCGGCCGGCAAGAAGGTTCTCGTGGGATGCACAGTGGCCCACGCCATTCCGGAGTTCTATCCCGAGCCCGAGAAGTTCGACATCGAACGTTTCGGGGGGGGAGGGAGAGAGCGTCGGCAGCCGGGCACCTACGCACCCTTCGGCTTCGGCAGTCATCGCTGCCTGGGGAGTAGCTTGGCCGAAGCCCAGATCGCCATGACCATGGCCACCGTCGTGCGCGAGACAGAACTCGAACTCGTGAGACCGCAACGCCCGCTCAGAACGCAGCAGTCGTCTTCGATCCGCCCGGTGATCAAGATCAGGCTCGTGGGCCGGCGCGGTCCATGAGCCACCGGGCGGGAACGGCGTTCGGCAAGACTGATCGGCAAGAGTTTCGGCTGCCGTGACCGACCGCCTGCTCGCAAGGTTCAGCCGGCTGGTCACAGCCCGCCCGTGGATCACGGTCGGTGCTCTGGTACTCGTCACTGTCTTGCTTGCCGCCGGTGCGACGCGGCGGGCGGCGCCGACGGAGGGTGACTCGGCGACTCGGCTCCCCCCCGGCAATGCGGTCGTCGCCGCGGTGTCCGAGATCGACGAACTCTTCGGAGACCGCAGCGACGTCAGTATCGTCACTCTGGTCTTCCGCGGCGAGGCGCTGACACCCAGCGGGCTGTCCCAGATGGACGCCCTGCTCGATGACATCTCCAGCGAGCCGGACGTGGCCGCGCTCCTTGCGCCGACCGAGCCGATCATCGCGCCGAGCTCGCTGGTCCGTGCCGCGCTCGCCGTGGACGACCTCTCCCTGGTGAGCCGGGCCGAGATCGACTCGATCCGCAGCGCCCCCGAGATCGCCGCAGCGCTCGAGGCTCTGACCGGCGTCGACACCGACGGGGCGCCGGTAGCGGTCGCCACCGTGCGCCTGCGCGACCCCGGCGACGAGCGGGTGGCCGACGCCGAACGGACCATCAGCGATCTGGCCGGGGCCTCGCAGGGTCCGCTGCGCGTGAGCAGCCTGTCCCCCGCGGTGATCGAGGACGAGTACAGCGAGGCCACCAGGACCGGAATGCTGCCGCTTATCGGGGTGGCGCTGGCGTTGATAGCGGCGCTGATCCTGCTGTTCCTCCGCAGATTCTCGGATCTGCTGCTCACACTGCTGGGGCTGCTGTTGTCGCTGATCTGGATCATCGGGGCGGAGGGCTGGCTGGGGCCGAATGCGCTGGGCTGGCTCGGCGCGCCGAGCTCGCTCACGACGATGGTGCCGATCATCGTCATAAGCCTGGCGGTGGACTATGCCATCCAGGCCGTCTCGCACTACCGCGAGCGGCTGGCCGGCGGCGACGTGGTTGGGCGAGCGGTCCGAGCGGGCCTGCGGAACGTCGCGGTCCCGCTGACGCTGGCCGCGCTCACGACGGTCGCCAGCTTCCTGGCCACTCTCTTCTCGCCGATCTCATCGATCCGAAACTTCGGCGTCGTCGCCGGTCTCGGCGTGGGGCTGAGTCTTATCGTGATGCTGACGCTGGTGCCGGCCGGCCGGGCGATCATCGACCGACGGCGCGAGGCGCGCGGCGACTTCGCCCGGCCCCGACTCGTGTCTGCTGCGCTGCCCGGCGTCGGGCGGGCTGCGAGGGTGCTCGGGACCCCCCGACCCCGTCCGCCAAGGGACAACCTCCCCGGTTGTCACATGCGTGTTTGAATTCTCGCTGGCAGCGCCGGCGGGGATGGCTCGTTGTCACATGCCCCGCCTGTGGTGGTGGCCTGCTAGTTGAGTGCCTCCCCGCCGGCGCCGGCCCGGGGACAAGTACGATCCGGAACTCGCGGGGCTTTACTGGGAAGCATCCGCGGGGCTGCGGCTCGATGCGGCATTGATGCAGGAGTTCCTCGACAAGCTCGAAGCCAGGGATCCCGCGGTCGCACGCGTACTGGTCAACAACCCCGACGGCGTGGACGCGCTGCTGGTCCAGTTCCCGACCTACATCGACGACCCCGAGGCGACGTCGAGCATCCAGGAGGACCTCGAGGCGCTCTGGGCCGGCGAAGGCGAGGACATCACCGCCACGTCGGAGAGCATCATGGTCGCGGAGATCACCGACGAACTCGCCGCCGCGCAGACCGGGGCGATCAGCACGACCGTCGGCGTGGCGCTCGGCATCCTCGCCCTGTTCTTCTGGGCGACGCTGCGACGACCCGCGCTGGGCATCATCGCGGTCGGCCCGATCGTGCTCGTTCTCATCTGGGTGCTCGGCACGATGGCGCTGCTGAGCATTCCCTACACCGCGATCACGTCGACGATCACGGCGCTGGCGATCGGGATCGGGGTGGATTACACCATCCACGTGATCCATCGCTACCGGGAGGAGTTCGCCCGGCTGCGCAACCCCGAGCAGGCCGCGGTCCGAACGCTCACGACCACGGGTTCGGCTCTGCTCGCCTCCGCGCTGACGACGGCGCTGGGATTCGGTGTTCTGATGTTCTCGCCTCTGGCGGGATCCCAGCAGTTCGGCGTCACCGCGGCGATCGCGATCGCTTACTCGTTGGTCGTTTCGATCCTGGTGGTCCCGCCGGCGATGGTCGTGTGGGGCTCCTACCAGAACATGCGGCTGCGGTCGACCGTGCAGCGCATGTGGGACGACCTCGACGTCGCCGCCGAGGAGATTCATCGCCGCCACGCCCAGAGTCGAGGCGCTTCGTAACGCCGGCCGAGCCCGGCAGCCCGACAGTAGACATTGCGGGACTCCCGGGTTAGCCGCCGACCCGGAATGAGCCCTGGATCTCGCTGGCCATAGCCGCCATGGCCGCCAGCGCACCCACCACGATCACCTCCGTCCGGCGCCTCCCGGAGCAACCGTCAGAACCGTCGCCACCATCGCCCCGCACATCGGTCCCCACATACAAGTCGGCGATTCAGTCGGCGATTCAAATTGACGTAGCCGTTGGCTTGGTTCGATGCGAGGTAGCAGGCCCGTCGTTTGCATGGTCTCGATGCTCGCACTGAACGGATCGCAGCGCTGGTAGGCCCCTACGACGCCTTTGACGGAATGCAGCGAGTCAGGCTATCGACCTCGCTCACCTGCTCGGAGACCCGCGCCCGGTCCACCCAGCCCTGGCGCCCTATCGGGCGGGGCCGATCCGCAGGATCTTGTCGCCTTCGGGCGGGCACGTGCCGCGGTTGTCGCAGTTGCTGGTCATCACGTAGAGCCATCCGTCGGCGTCGCTCACGATGGTCCGCAGCCGTCCGTAGACGTCCCGCAGGTAGACCTCGTGGTCCAGGACGGTGTAAGGGTCTCGGTCGTCGAAGACGACGCGGTGCAGGTGCCTGCCGCCTTCCCCGGCGGTGAGACCAACGGTGGTGAACAGGAAGCTGTCTTTCCATTCCGGGATCAGGTCACCTCGATAGAACATCGCTCCGGTCGGGGGGACTGAGTCCTTCCAGCTCAACACCGGGGTGACCAGTCCCCCTTGCGTGTCGCATCCCCAGATGACGGGCCAACCCATGTTGGCACCTGCGGTGAGGACATTGAGCTCGTCGAATCCACGCAAGTCCCGCCTCCCCAACTCAATGCCGGACGGGCCGTGTTCGACCGAGATGATATGTTCGTCGTCGAACCAGTCGTATCCCTGGGTGTTGCGGATCCCGCTGGCGAAGATGTAACTGTCAGGATCCGGATTGTCTGCGGGAATGCTGCCTTCCAGGGTCATTCGAAGCAGTTTCCCCGCCAAGGTCTCGGGGTTCTGCGCCTCATAAGGGTCATAGGCACCGACACCTACGTACAACATGCCGTCGGGCCCCAACCGCATACGGCCGCCTTGATGGTGCAGGCCGGCGGGCAGGTCGTCAAGGATGACGCGGTCGAGGGTCGCCGAGCGCCCGTCGTCGGAGAGTACGTAGCGCTCGATCCGGCCGACCTGCAGATCCTCCTCCTTGTCGAAGTTGTAGAAGACGTAGAACTGACGATTGTCGGCGAAGTCGGGGTGGAGGAGAAGACCCAGCAGCCCGCCTTCAGACCCCGCCACTGGTAAGCCGTACAATGGAGGCGGCATCGAAACGACGAACTCGAGCACCGATTCTGGGACGACTTCACCCGACTGAATCAGGCGCACACGGCCAGGTCGCTCAGTGATCAGCAGATCGCCGGAAGGAAGAATCGCCAATCCCCAGGGGATCTCAAGACCGTCGACTATCACCTCCACCTGCAGCTCGACCTCGCCCACCTGGCCCGGTTCACCCTCCACCAACTGGCACGACGAGGTTCCGGACGGCGCCGTAGCCGGCTCGACGTCGGCGTCCGTCACGGCCTGCTGCTGATCAGGAGTTGCTGTCTCAGTCGCTTCGCCGGCCGCGGTCGGGGCAGCCTCAACAGGCTCGCCGACCTCAGCCTCAGCGGTCGGGGCAGCCTCAACAGGCTCGCCAACCTCAGCCTCAGCGGTCGGGGGGCGCTCTGGATCGGCGGTCGGCTCAGCGCCGCCGGAACCACAGGCGAGCGCTAGGAACGCAACGACAGCCAGCATCGACAGAAGGCGGTTGAAGGCAATCATTCGGTGATTCAGACACATCCGGCAAGCCTACTGACAACACTGGCGGACGCTCTGACAGCCCCGACTCAGCCGATCTCGTCGGGCATTTCTGCTTTGCGGCGGGCGACGTAGTCGCGGAGTTCGGCGTCGATGGCGCCGTCGATGGGCGGTGCCTCGTAGTCGGCCAGCATCTGCTTCCAGCGGGCGTTGGCCCGCTGAGCGGCGGTGAGCGAGTCCTCCTCCAACCACTGCTCGTAGCTGTTGTGGTCGGCGAGATCGGAGCGCCAGAAGGCGGACTCGAAGTTGGCCAGCGTGTGAGGATTGCCCAGGAAGTGGTCGCCGTGCGCGTTGCTGCGGAACGCCTCGAGGGCCAGGCCGTTGTCGGAAGTGTCCACACCGCGGGCGAGCACCTCCATGGCGCCGAGCTGGTCGGCGTCCAGGATGAGCTTCTCGTAGGACAGCGCCAGCCCGCCCTCCAGCCAGCCGGCGGCGTGCAGCACGAAGTTCACGCCCGCCTGGAGGGTCGGCAGCAGCGTGTGAGCCGACTCGTAGGCGGCCTGGGCGTCCGGGGCCTTGGAGGACGTGAACTGGCCTCCGGAGCGGAACGGCACCCCCACCCGCCGGGCCAGGGCGGCCATGACGTAGATGGCCTGGCCCGCCTCGGGCGTGCCGAAGGTGGGCGCCCCGCTGGCCATGGACATGGTGGAGGCGAAGGTGCCGAAGACGACCGGAGCACCGGGGCGCACCAACTGCAGGTACGCCATACCCGAAAGAGCCTCGGCCAGCGCCTGTGCCGACAGGCCCGCCACGGTCACCGGCGACATCGCCCCGGCCAGGATGAACGGGCTGATGACGCAGGCCTGGTTGGCCCGGGCGTACGTGGTGGCGGCCCCCAGCATCGTGGCGTCCCAGCGCATGGGCGAGGAGGCGTTGATGAGCGAGGTCATGACCGTCCGGTCGGCCAGATCCCCGCCGAAGCCGATGCGAGCCATCTCGACGGAGTCGGCGGCCCGCTCGGCTGCGGTCACCGAGCCCATGAACGGCTTGTCGGTGAAGCGCAGGTGGGCGTAGATCATGTCCAGGTGCCGCTTGTTGACCGGCACGTCCACCGGTTCGCACACCGTGCCGCCGCTGTGATGCAGGTACGGCAGGGCGTAGGTGAGCTTCACGGTGTTCTGGAAGTCCTCCAGCGTGGCGTAGCGCCTGCCGCGGTCCAGGTCGGTCACGAACGGCGAGCCGTAGTTCGGGACGAACACGGTGGCGTTGGCGCCGATCTTGACGCTGCGGGCGGGGTTGCGGGCGTGCTGGATGTAGACCGCGGGCGCATGCTCCTGCACGATCTGCCGGCACATCCCCTTGGGGAAGCGCACCAGCTCGCCGGAGACGTCGGCTCCCGCCTCGCGCCACAGCTCCAGCGCGGAGGGGAACTCCTGGAAGGCGACGCCGACCTCGGCCAGCAGGGTCTCCGCCGCCTCCTCGATGCGCACCAGGCCCTCCTCGTCGAGGATCTCCACCGGCGACCCGATGCGTTCCAGGTAGGGGACCGTCACCGGCGCCGCTGCCGCCTGCGCGGCCTGGCGGGCGGCCCGCCCGCCGCCCCTGCGTCTTCGTGGTTCGCTCATCGGTTCACCTGTCTCGCTGTCGGTCATGCGCCCGTCGGACGCCTCGTTCGTTCCTGTTCACCGGGCCCGTCGGCGCCGTTGCGCCCCGGCCGTTTCACCGGCGGGCGGAAGGTCCACGAGCCCGGCCAGGTGCGTCGTAGGCGCCGTCTCGTGGGGGAACGCCATCGCCGCCACGAACAACTCCTGGAAGCGGGTCTCGGTGGCTGTCTCGATCTTGATGATGCGTTCGCTGAGCTGTTCGATCTCGTCACGCTGGGCGCCCGAGAGCAGCATCCTGGCCGCCCCCGTGCCCGAGGCGTTGCCCACCGACCGCACACCTCCCGCCGGGGCGTCGGGCACCAGGCCGAGCACCAGTGCGCGGACCGGGTCGATGTGTGCCCCGAAGGCCCCTGCCAGGCGGATGTCATGCACCTCGGTGACCCCGGCGTGCTCGGTCAGCAGATCGATGCCCGCTCGTAGCGCAGCCTTCGCCAGCTGGATTGCCCGGACGTCGTTCTGGGTGATCCGCAGCCGCACGGGCTCGCTCTGCAGTTCGTAGGCAAAGGTGCGCCCGTCGGCCACGATCCGTGCCGAGTGCCCGGCGAGGTGGCCCTGCACGACGCCGTGGCGATCGACGACTCCGGCAAGGAACATCTCCGCGATGGCATCGATGATGCCCGAACCGCAGACTCCCGAGACCTGCAGTGAGCCAAGCGCATCGGCGAAGGTCGGATCGTCCGACCAGACGTCACAGCCGATCACCCTGAAGCGGGGTTCGAGACTGACCGGGTCGATGCGGACCCGCTCGATCGCTCCCGCGGTGGCACGCTGACCGCAGCTGATCTGGGCGCCCTCGAAGGCCGGTCCGGTGGGGCTCGAGGCGGCGAAGACGCTCCGGCCGTCGCCCAGCACGATCTCGGCGTTCGTACCCACATCCACCAGCAGCTGAGGCTTCGTGGCTCGATGGGGACCCTCGGCCAGGGTGGCGGCGGCCGAGTCGGCCCCCACGTGCCCGGCGATGCACGGCGCCACGTAGAGCGACGCATAGGGCAGATCGAGGTCGATGTCGGTGGCGGCGGCCTTCACGCTCCGACGCACGGCCAGAGTGAACGGGGCAGTGCCCAGCGGCGTCGGATCGAGGCCCAGGACCAGATGGTGCATGATGGGATTGCCGACGACGACGGCGTCATGAACGTGCTTGCGGGGAACCGAGGACGCCTGGCACAACTCACCGACGAGTTCGTCGAGCGCACCGCGCACCGCCCCGGTCAGTGCAGACGCTCCACCGGGGTTCATCATGACGTAGGACACCCGGCTCATGAGATCCTCGCCGAAGCGGATCTGCGGGTTCATGCGGCCCGCGGTGGCGACGACCTCGCCCGTCGTCAGGTCCAGGAGGTAGCCGGCAAGGGTCGTCGACCCCACGTCGATGGCCACACCCCACGCTCCGTCGGAATACCCCGCACGGGCGGTCAGCAAGCGGCGCCCGCCGTGAACGACTGCTGTGAGAGACCCCTTGCCCTCGGTGATGGCCGCATGCAGGTCCGCCAGCGCGACCAGCGGCACGGTCACGTCCTCCAGTCCCCAGTCGCCGGCCAGGGCCGCCGCGACCCTCTCCGCGTCGCTCACCTCGTCGCCGAGAATCGTCTCGGGCAGTTCCAGGTAGTGCAGGCTGACGACCGGGTCGAGGACCACGTCACCCAGGTCGATGGTCTTGCGGACGACCGGTCGCCGGACGGCGCTGGTGGCCGGTACGTCGACGACCACGTCGGTGGCCACGAGAGCCTGGCATCCCAGACGGTTCCCCTCCTCCAGCGGGCGGCGACCCCTGTAAGTGTGTTCGGCGCTGCCGGGCGCCGAGAGGGCCTCGGCGGTGGCGGCGATGCCCCATTTGGCGTGCCGACCGAGGGTGGGCGCCACCTGGCAGCGCCCGCACAGGCCACGTCCCCCGCAGACCGAGTCGAGGTCCACACCGCCGGCGCGGGCCGCATCCAGCACGCTCGTGCCCGCCGGCACCGACACCTCGATTCCCGACGGAGTGAACACGACGCGGTGCTCCCCGGGATTGCATCCGTCGGTCGCGGAACGCTCGGTCATGCCTACCTGCATCAAAACTGCCGGAGTCGGTCCGCCGGGAGGCCGTTCCGCCCGATCGTCCGCCGGACGTCCACCGGTCGGCCCCGAGCGGGCCGCTCAGGCCGTGCCGCGCCGCCGCCCGCCCCGGCGCCGGGCGAGGCCTGCGCCGAGGGCGCCGAGTTCCCGGTGCTCGCCGATCCAGGCCATGCAATCGCGATCATGCCCGGCCAGCACATCGGCCGCCATGACCGCGTTCTTCACCTCAGGGTGCAGCGGGTTCATGATGGCCGAGGTCATGCCGGCGCCGATCGCCATGGCAAGGAAGGTTCCGGTGATCACGTGGCGCTCGGGCAGTCCGAAGCTGACGTTGCTTGCGCCGCAGGTCGTGTTGACCTTCAACTCCCCCCGGAGGCGGCGCACCAGGTGCAGGACCTGACGGCCTGCCGTGCCGACGGCGCCGATCGGCATCACGAGCGGGTCGACCACCACGTCGGAGTGGGGGATGCCGTGGTCGGCCGCTCGCTCGACGATCTTGCGGGCGACCTCGAAGCGCACGTCGGGATCCTCACTGATCCCCGTCTCATCGTTGGAGATCGCCACCACGGCGGCACCGTGGCGTTTCACCAGCGGCAGGACCCGCTCCATCACCTCCTCCTCGCCGGTCACCGAATTGATGAGCGGTTTGCCGTCGTAGACCGTGATGGCCGCCTCGAGAGCTTCGACGATCGAGGAGTCGATGGAGAGCGGGACGTCGGTCACCTCCTGCACGAGCTTGACCGCACGGGTCAGGAGGGCCGGCTCGTCGGCCAGCGGGATCCCGGCATTGACGTCCAGCACGTGCGCGCCCGCCGCCACTTGGGCCAGGGCGTCGGCCTCCACCCGGCTGAAGTCTCCGACCTTCATCTCCTCGGTCAGGAGCTTGCGCCCCGTGGGATTGATCCTCTCACCGATCATCACGAAGGGACGCTCGAACCCGATCGCCACCTCCCGCGTCCGGGAACTGATCACTGTGTCGGTCACGTCGATCCCTCCTGGTGATTCTCCCCGTCAGGTGAGCCAGCGGCATCCGCTGTGAGGGACTCGGCGCCCTCCGGGTCCCACCCGCCGGTAGCGACGAACGTCCGGAGACGCTCGCGGGGGAACTCCGCCTCCAGTTCGGCAGCGACGCGCAGTGCGGCGCCCTCGGGATCGTCACCGTCGGCAGAGCGCGTGATGCGCCGCCACTCACCGATGTACTGCGACGCCGAGGACATCCCCGCCGCCATCGCCGCCTCGTCGATGGCGCGCTGGAAGCGGCGTGGCAGGATGCGCTGCACCTTGGCATCACCGGAGCCAAAGTTCACCTGGGCGGGGATGTCGCGCCAGCAGATGATGACGAGATCACCGCTACCGCCGCGGCGCCGGTCGCCCCGGCGGCGCCGCCGGCCGGCCGCCGCCTCGCCCGCCACAGCCATCCTCAGGCTGCCCTGACGGGTATACGGCCTGCAGCGCCCACCGACGACGCCAACCCGCCGTAACCCGTGACGATCCGCTCGTACCGCAGGCCCAAAGAGGCCGCGGCGCGGCGCGCCCCTGCCTCCAGATCGCGGTCGGGCTCCTGCGCCAGGTGTACCACCCGGGTGTAGTTGCCGAAGTAGACGTCGAGCAATTCGGGATGCTCACCGATGCCGAGGCCCTGCAGGATCAAACGATCGAAGTGCCGGACCAGATAGTCGGTGAGGTAGAACGTGCCCGGCTCGGCCTCATGCAGGTCGGCGAAGACCTGCGAACCCGCGTAGAGCTCGTAGCAATGAGCGCCGGGCAGTCGCTCGACCCCCTCCTCGGCACACACCCGGTCGAGCAGGCCCCCGGTCCCGCAATCCATGTAGCCCACGACGATCGTGTCGTACATGCCGCGGGCCGCCCGGATCCGCCGGCGCACCGCCTCGGGGATCTGCTCGGGGCGGTTGTGCAACCGGGCCGGCAGGCACTCGAAGTCCAAGCCGTCCACGGTGGCCGTGATCTCGCCGAGTTCCCTCGCCAGCGCCCCGCAGGCGATGACCAGGACCCGATCCTGCGGCGGCTCCGTTGCCGCACCGCCGGTCATCGTCGGTTCCGTCATCTGGCAGCGCGGCGCTCCGTGACGAGTCTCGTGGCCGTCTCCGCCGCGATCGCCGCGTCGCGACAGTAGGCGTCGGCACCGATGGCGGAACCGAATTCCTCATTGAGCGGCGCTCCGCCCACGAGGACGATCACCTCGTCCCGCCTGCCCTTCTCAACGAGCGTGTCGATGACGACCTTCATGTACGGCATGGTCGTGGTGAGCAGGGCCGACATACCCAGGATGTCGGGCTTGTGCTCGTCGAGCGCCGCCAGGAACTCCTCGACGTCTGTGTTGATGCCCAGGTTGAACACCTCGAATCCGGCACCCTCCAACATCATGGCCACGAGGTTCTTGCCGATGTCGTGGATGTCGCCCTTGACCGTGCCGATGACGACACTGCCGACGGGCTCGGCCCCTGTCTCGGCCAGCAACGGCCGCAGGATGGCCATGCCGGCCTTCATGGCGTTGGCCGCCAGCAGCACCTCGGGCACGAAGAGGATGCCGTCACGGAAGTCGATGCCGACGATGCGCATGCCCTCCACGAGGGCGTCGTTGAGGACCCTGTCCGCCGACCAGCCGCGTTCGAGCAGGATGTTGGTGCCCTCGGCGATCTCGTCGGCCAAGCCGTCGTAGAGATCGTCGTGCATCTGCGCGCAGAGTTCCTCGTCACCCAGCGCTGACAGGTCGAGGTCGTCGGAGGCGTCGAAGTCGGCGTTTGCAGGCACATCACTCATGAGCGTGTCCTTTCGGAGCCAACCGCGGCCCCCGCTGCACCGGTCCCGGCACCCGGTCCCGGCATCGTGGATGCGCCGCAGGTTTCACCCTTCGTCCGGCCCATCCTGCGGTACCGCACCACTGTGGCACGTTCCGTCCTCATTCCGCATCGTGGACCGGAACCGTAATACGGAACAAATCTACCACAAGATCCAGTCCGGTTCCACGTCACCGGCAGGCTGCTCGCGAGCTGCTCGAACGGCCCCTGGGCGGAGCCGGCAGAGAGTGCCTTTCAGTCGAAGCGCGAGCGAAGGCGGATGGGAAAGGCCTGCCGGATGCGGGCGTCGACGTCGGGCGTGATGTGATCGGGGTAGTGCTCGGCCAGCACCTCCCGGGCGCGGCCGTGGGCGACCTGCAGCGCACTCAGGCCGCCGGCGTCGGTCCAGTTCTCCGGGGACTCCCGATCGCCGATGATCGGGTAGACGTATTCGGTCTGCATGAGTGACAGGGTCTGGGCGGAGCCCAGGAAGTGACCGGGACCGGCGATCACCTCGGCGATCACGTCGGCCGAGAGTGTGCGCTCGTCCACCTCGATGCCGCGGACAGTGCGGTTGACGGCTCCCATCATGTCGTTGTCGATGACCAGCTGCTCGGGCGAGCACGCCAGCAGGCTGGCCAGCATGCCTGCCGACTCGAAGATCAGATTGGCGCCGGCGTTGCCGGCCAGCCCCACCGTCAGGCCCTTCTCGTAGCCGGACTGGGCGTCGGGCAATTTCGAGTCGGTCATGCTGGCCGGCACGCCTGACGGGAGGCCCATCCAGTTGAGCAGCTGCGCGGCGGCCGCGTTCACCACCGCCTCCTCACCGGAACCGCCGCTCATGGCGCCCGTGCGCAGGTCCGAGACGAAGGGCCACATGCCCATGATGCAGGGATGGCCGGGCCGCATGAGGTTGACGTTGCACAGCCCGGCGAGGCACTCGGCCAGGGCCTGCACGAGCGCGCCGGCCAGAGCGGCCGGAGCGGTGGCGCCCGCCTGGCCCGCCGACAGCAGCAGCACGGGCATGCCTGTCTCGACCTGAGCCACCATGCAGCTGTTGGCTTCCTCCGCGAAGCGCATGGGCGGAACGACGAACGTGTTGTAGCCGACGAAGAACGGGCGCTTGGCGAACTCGCCGGTGCCACCGAGTACCAGATCGAACATGTCGACGGACTCGTGCACGTGGCGCGGGTCGAACCACGCCGACCCGGAGGGCTTGGACGTCCCGGTCAGGACCGCATAGGCGGTGGAGAGGTCCAGGTCGCGGGGATCCTCCAGATCGCGGGCCACGCACGTGCGTCCGAAGAAGTGGACGTGCTCGAAGGAATCCACCAGGCGGGCGCAGTCGTAGACATCGCTGATGGTCGAGGGGCGGAACCGGTTGGTCTCGTAGTCGTGGATCAGCACGGCCGCGCCCGCTGTCCCGTAGTGCACCCGGTCCCCACCCACATGGATCGACTTGTCGTCGTCGAAGCCGTGCCAGATCCACTCCTTGGCCGCAAGCTCGATGCCCCGCTCGATCAGAGCCCGCGGGTAGTGCAGGCGACCGTCTGCATCCAGCCAACCTCCGGCACGGGTCACGACCTCGGTGAACTCCGGGATGGGCGTGCCCATGCCGACGTCCTCCAGCAGCCCGAGCGCCGTGTCGTAGATCCGCTGCATGTCGCTCTCGCGCAGTGGCGCGTAGCGACCGCCCGGCAGGCCCGGTCGCACCGGGCGGGCGTCCGCCGCCGGCTGCGCTTGGCGCTCGGCGATCCGACCGGCTCGCCCGCCGGTCCGGCGACGCCGGGAACTATCACGCGGTTCGGTAGTCATCGAGCCTCCTTTCGAGTCTCTCGGACCTATCCGTCGGTGGCGTTCGACTGCGTCGCCAATCCCTGCCTTCAGGCCCGCGGGGCCCTGTTCTCGGGGTCGTATGCCGCCGCCGGCAGGACGGTGGCGGTGCGACGCTCGCCCAGCATCTCCAGCTCGAAGGTGGCTCCTGGCGCCTCGAACTCGGGGGCCACGTAGACGAAGGCCAGGCTGGTCCCGACCGAGTGCCCGTACACCCCGCTCGTGGCGATGCCCATGATCTCCTCGCCGCCGGGGGCGTAGGCCGGCTCGTTACCCCAGGCGTCGTTGTCACCCTCGTCCACCGAGCAGTACACGAGCGCCCACTGCAGCGGCTCGGGCCCGTCGCGGCGCGCCAGCGTGGCCTGGCGGCCGATGAAGTCCTTGGAGAAGTCCACGAAACGCTCGATGCGGGCCTCGATGGGTGTGATCTCGGTGGTGAGCTCCACGCCCCAGGCCTTGTAAGCCTTCTCGATGCGCATCACGTTCATGGCATAGCTGCCGTAGTGGACCATGCCGTGCGGCTCACCCGCCTCGAGTAGCGCTTCGTACAGTTCGGCCATCCGGTCGATGGGGCAGTGCAACTCCCAGCCCAACTCCCCCACGTAGGACACCCGGAGCGCCTTGCAGGGAACCCCGGCCACCTCGATCTCCTGGGCGGTCAGCCAGCGGAAGGACTCGTTGCCCAGTTCGGAACCGGTCAGCGGTGCCAGCACGTCCCGGGCCCGCGGGCCCGATACCCCCAGCAACGCGGTCGCATCGGTGACGTCGGCAACCGTCACGTCCTGGCCCGCGGCCACGTGCTGTTCCAACCAGTCGCGGTCGTGGCTCTGGCCCATGATGGCCGAGGAGAGGTAGAAGCGCTCCGGGCCGAGACGGGTGATGGTCATCTCGCATTCGATGCCGCCGAGATCGGTGAGCATGTGCACGAGCCGGATGCCGCCGACCCGCGGCAGCCGGTTGGCCGACAGCCGATCCAGCAGGGCGGCGGCGTCGGCCCCGGTCACCTCGAACTTGGCGAAGGCCGTCAGATCGGCGATTCCCACCCGCTCCCGCACACCGCGCACCTCGGCGCCGACGGGCCCGAAGGCGTTCGAGCGGCGGTAGGAGTGCACTTCCGGCGTGCCGTCGGGCGAGAAGTACTGCGGCCGCTCCCAGCCGTAGACCTCCTGCCACTGTGCGCCCAAAGCATCCAGATGCTTGTAGATGGGGGTCGTCTTCTGCGGCCGGCCCGCCGCCCGGTACTCGCCCGGCGGGCGCGGCTGGTACATCTCGTGGTACTCGTCCAGGGACCTCTCGATGGTGTAGTAGCTGCGCGGCCCGGCGTAATCGCCGTACCGGCGAGGGTCCATGCCCCGCACGTTGATCTCGGTCTGGCCATGCACCATCCACTGCGCCAGGTACTTGCCGGCCCCCGGGCCCTGGGTCACGCCGATCGAGGCACCGTTGCAATGCCAGTAGTTGTGCAGCCCCGGCGCCGGCCCCATCAGGAAACCCGCGTCCGGCGTGTGGGTGATAGGCCCCGAGACGACCTTCCGGATGCCCGCGTCCCCGAAGGCGGGAACGCGCACCGCCGCCCACTCAAGGCACTCCTCGAGGCGGTCCAGATCGGGCGGCGTGAGGTAGAAGTGCAGGTCCCAGTCCACCCCGTCGACGCCGTAGGGCTGCGAGTCAGACATCTCGTAGGGACCCACCAGCAGGCCGTCCAACTCGCTGCGCACGTACATCGAAGCCCGCGGATCCCGGATCGTGGGTGGCTCGTAGCCGAGGTCCACGAGCGCCGGGATGCGCTCGGTCACCAGGTACTGATGGATCACCGACACGATCGGCACGTCGAGTCCCACCATGGCCCCGAGCTGCGGGGCGTAGTGGCCGGCGGCGTTCACGACGTGCTCGCAGACGATCCGGTCGTTGTCGCAGATGACCTCCCAGCGCCCGTCGGGCAGCTGGTTCATGTCGGTGACACGTGTATGGCGGCGGATCTCGGCACCGAGCCGGCGGGCGCCGCGGGCCATGGAGTTGGTGCAACTGGACGGGTCGGCCCAACCGTCGTTGGGGGTGTAGGCAGCCGAGACCACGTCGTCGAGATCCAGCAGCGGGTGCAACTCGGCGATCTCGGAGGGGCCGATGATGTGGCACTCCACGCCGGCTTGGCGCAGCAGGGCACAGGTGTAGCGGTGCCAGTCCGCCTCCTCGGGCCGGCCCTTGCGACAGAGCCGGATGGTGCCGGGCTGGTGCCAACCGGTCGACAGGCCCGTCTCGGCCTCGATGCTGCGATACAGCGACACCCCCACGTCGTGGACCTTGGCCAGGTTGTAGTCGCTGGTGAAGTTGGGGATCATCCCCGCCGCGTGCCAGGTGGAGCCCGAGTTCAGCTCGCCCTTCTCGGTGAGGATCGCATCGGTCCAGCCCTCGTGCGCCAGGAAGTACAACAGGGCCGCGCCCATGGCGCCGCCGCCGACGATCACGACACGGGTCTCGGTGGTCATCGCCTCACCTCCGGCGAGGGCGGTAGAAGCTGCGCAGCGACGCCGTGGCCGGCACTCGCCGCCCGCCCACGTCGATCTCGAAGCTTCCCTCCGCCAGCCAGTCGGCCGTCACGCCGTCTGCGTGATCCAGGTACCCCATGGCCAGGCAGCGGTCCTCGAGGTAGCTCCAGGCGCCCGACGTCGTGCACCCCGCCACCTCGCCGCCTCGCAGGATCGGCTCGTCGTGGTAGACGAGCAGTTCGGGGTCCTCGAGGCGGAACTGCACGAGGCGCTTGGTGCGGGGCCGCTCACGCTGGGCCTCCAGGGCGGCCCGGCCACAGAAGTCCACCGTCTTGTCCCATCCCACTGCGAAGGTCAGGCCGGCCTCCAGGGGGGTGTCCGCCGGGGAGATGTCGTGGCCCCAGTGGCGGTAGCCCGACTCGAGACGCAGCGTGTTCATGGCGTGGTAGCCGGCGAGGGCCAGGCCGTGCGGCTCGCCGGCCGCCACGAGGGCGTCGAAGACGGCCCCGGCGTCGGCGTTCGCCACGTACAGCTCCCATCCCAGCTCGCCCACGTAGCTCATCCGGATCGCCAGCACCTGGCGACCGGCCACGTCGATGGTGCGTGCGGCCGAGAAGGGGAAGTCCTCATCCGCCAGCGAGCTGCCGGTGAGCAGTCCCAGCACGTCACGGGCGCGCGGACCCATGAGGCCCAGCATGGCCTGCTGGGTGGTGATGTCCTCGATGGCCACGTCCAGGCCGCGGCAGCCCCGGCGCAGCCGCGCCCAGTCGCGTGTCTGGCTGGCCGCGGCGGTGACCACCAGGAAGGACTCCTCGCCGAGTCGCGTCACGGTCAGATCGGCCTCGATCCCGCCCCGGTCGTTGCACCACTGCGTGTAGACGGCGCGCCCCGGCTCGGTGTCCACCTCGGCGGCGCTGAGTCTGTTGAGCGCGGCTGCGGCGTCGGGCCCGGTGACGCTGAACTTGACGAACGAGGTCTGGTCGAACAGGCCCACCCGTTCCCGCACGGCCCGGCACTCGGCACCGGCGTTGGCCCACCAGTTCTGCTTGCCGTAGCTGTACTCGTAGGCCCTCTCCTGGCCCTCGAACGCGTACCAGTTGGGGCGCTCCCAGCCGGCCGTCTCGCCGAATACCGCCCCGGCGGCGTCGAGGCGGTCGTGCAGTGGCGACATGCGCCGGTTGCGGGCGCTCTCGTACTGGCGGTGCGGCCAGTGCATGGCGTAGAGCAGGCCGAGGCTCTCGCCGATGCGGTCGCGCAGGTAGGCGGGATCGGCCTGGAAGGGCATCGCCCGGCTGATGTCCACCGAGGTCAAGTCGATGGGGGGATGGCGGTCGGCGACCCAGTCGGCCAGCACCCAGCCCACACCCCCGGAGGTCTGCACACCGATGGAGTTGAATCCGGCAGCCACGAAGCAGCCGTCCACCTCGGGCGCCTCGCCCATGTAGAACACGCCGTCGGGTGTGAAGGACTCCGGACCGTTGAAGAAGAGTTGTATCCCGCACTCGCCCAGCGCCGGCACCCGGTGGATCGAGCGCTCGAAGATCGGGCCGACGTGCTCCCAGTCCTCGGGCAGTTGCACGAAGCTGCTGCCGGGGGGAACGCCCTCGAGGTGCCAGATCTTGCCGCGGGGCTCGAAGAATCCGGCCATGACCTTGCCGGTCTCCTCCTTGAAGTACGTGTAGTTGCCGGGGTCCCGCAGCACGGGAGTGGTGGCGTCCACGCCCTCCAGCGGCTCGGTGACGACGTAGAAGTGCTCGCAGGCCTGCAGCGGCACGTTCACGCCGATGGTCGCCGCCAGTTGCCGCGTCCACATGCCTGTGGCGAGGACGACCGTCCCGGTCTCGATGGTGCCCCGGTCGGTCCGCACGCCGCAGATCCGGCCCCCGACGGTCTGCAGTCCCGTCACGGTGACACCCTCGAGGATGGTGGCGCCGCGGCTGCGCGCCCCCTTGGCCAGCGCCACCGTCGTGTCCACCGGGGAGAGCTGGCCGTCTCGCTCCACCAGCAGCGCGCCCACCAGATCGTCGGTGCGCATGAGTGGCCAGAGTTCCTTCAGTTCGTCGAGGTCGAGCACCCGGGTCTTGACCCCCACCATGGTCCCCATCGACGCACCGCGGAGAACCTCCTCCCAGCGCTCCGGGTTGTCGGCCACGGTGATCGATCCCTGGGTGCGATAGCCCGGTGATTGACCGGTCTCCTCCTCGAGTTGCTCGAAGAGGCGGGCCGAGTAGGTGGCCAGTTGCGTGAGGCTGTACGTGGATCGGAGCTGGGTGACGAGCCCGGCGGCGTGCCAGGTGGTGCCGCAGGTGAGGGTTCCCTGCTCGAGCAGCACCACGTCACTGATGCCGCGCCGCGCCAGGTGATAGGCCGTACTGCAACCGATCACGCCGCCGCCGACGATGACGACCTGCGCGCGGTCGGGAAGCTCTTTCCCAGCGTTCACGAAGCGACATTCTGACAGGTCGGCGTCGCTCCGGAAGCGCACCCGCCCCGGCGCGGTCGCGGTTTTCTCACTCGCCGGTGCGCTCGGTCGCGAGAAGGAAAGTGGGGGGCCACCGACCGGCACCGCGCCGGCAACATCGCTGACCGCAGCGCCTAGGCTGCGGGGGTTGACGCAGGGCCGGTGCAGGACGATGGACCCAGGAACGACGACGCAGACTCCCGTAGCCGAGACAACGGCCGAGGGGATCCGGGACACCTCCGCGTCCGGCGCGCAGGCCGACCGTCCCGGCGCCGGCGACCGAGCTGCACAGCAGGCCAGGATCCTCGGGCCTCCGACGGTGGTGGCGGCGGGAGTGATCGGCGTCTGGTACCTGTTCACCTACTTCGTGCTGGATCGGGATCAGCGTTTCTTCCTGCCTCCGCCGCATCAGGTCGTCGACGTGGGCTTCATCACCTGGGACAATCTGGAGCAGGTGCTGCTCGGGCTGTGGCGCACCACCCAGGTCACGCTGGTGGGGCTGGCGCTGGCCATCGTGGGCGGCATGGCGATCGCCGTGGTCATGAGTCAGGCCCGCTGGATCGAGCGGAGCGTCTTCCCTTACGCCGTGGCCGTGCAGGCCGTGCCGATCGTGGCGATCAGCCCGCTCATCGGGATGTGGTGGGGCTGGGACTTCCGCAGCCAGGTGGTGGTGACGATCATCATCTCGATCTTCCCGATCATCACCAACACGCTCTTCGGTCTCCGCTCGGTGGAGCCGAACATGCACGACCTGTTGACCCTGCATCACGCGAGTCGCCTTACCCGGTTCCGCAAGCTCCAGTTGCCAGCCGCCCTGCCCGCCATCTTCACGGGGTTCCGCATCTCGGCGGGTCTGGCCGTGGTGGGCGCCATCGTCGGCGAGTTCTTCTTCAAGGGAGGCAGCTACGGCTCCGAGGGCCTCGGCCAGTTGCTCTTCCTGTTCCAGAACCAACTCTCCGGATCGAAGCTGGTGGCCGGCATCGTGTTCAGTTCGCTGCTCGGCGTCGTGCTGTTCTGGTTCTTCGGCTGGGCCGCCCGGCGGCTCACGAGCCACTGGTACGCGGCCTGATTCACAGGTCGCCCGGGCAGCCGGCGGCGCTGCAGAGCCTGGCCTCGAACAGTGGCCCGGCAGGGCCCTGGCATGCAGCGAGGGACACGTGTCGGTCACACCGATCGCTCGCGCCGGCAGCGCGCGCCCGGACCACCAACCGGATCGGATTTGACTACCCTGTGGCCCGGTCTGACCGCACCGGAGAGCAGATCTCTCGCGCAGTCGAAATGGAGGAGACAATCCGATGAACAAACGTGTCCTGATCGCACTTGTCGCGGCGTTGGCAGTCGTCGCAGCCGCGTGTGCAGCCGATGACTCGGCGTCCGAGGCTGCCGACGCGGCTCTGGCCGCGGCACAGGCCGCCCAGACGGACGCCGCAGCGGCGATGTCCGAAGCCGGGTCGGCCGCCGCGGCCGCGCAGAGCGCTCAGGCGGACGCCGACAGCGGCATCGCCGGCGCTGCGGTAGCCGGCGCCGACGCCACAGCAGCCGCCGCCGAGGCCGCAGCAGCCGCCGCCGAGGCCGCAGCGGCAACCGCGGCAGCCGATGCCGCACTTGCCGCCGCCGAGGCCGCACAGGCCGGCGCCGACCTCGCGCAAGCCACCGCCGAGGGCAACGAGGAAGCCATGGCTGCAGCCGAGGATGCCTTGGCAAGCGCCCAAGCGGCCGCCGAGGAGGCGCTGTCGGAGGCAGCGGCCGCGCAGCAGGAAGCAGCGGCCGCGCAGCAGGAAGCAGCAGCCGCGCAGGCCGAGGCCGACGATGCCCGAGCCGCCGCTGAGGCGGCGCAGGCCGCGCAGGCGCAGGCCGAAGCGGCGCGCGCCGAGGCCGAAGCCGAAGCCGAAGCCGCGATGGCAGGCGTCGCGCTCACCGACGTGTGCCCCAACCCGCTGATCATCCAGACGGACTGGTTCCCCGAGCCTGAGCACGCCCACACGTACCAGATGGTCGGCACCGACGGTGTCGTGGACGCCGAGAACGGCACATACTCCGGCGAGCTGGGCGATACGGGTCTCACCGTCGAGATCCGCGCCGGCGGCCCGTACATCGGCTTCTCGCCGCCGACGGCACAGTTCTACGCCGACGACGACATCTTCATGGCCTATGTCGACACCGCCGCAGCCATCAGAGGCTCCGGGGTGACGCCGGTGACGGCCGTCATGACCAGCTTCGACGTCGGCCCGCAGATCCTGATGTGGGACCCCGAGGACTACGACTTCGAGAACTTCGCCGACATCGGCGACTCCGGCGCCACCGTCCTGTACTTCCAGGGTGCCACCTACATGGACTACCTGATCGCCGACGGCAGGCTCAGCGCCGACCAGGTGGACGCCTCCTACGACGGCTCGCCGACCCGGTTCATCGCTGAGGACGGTCTCGTGCAGCAGGGCTTCGCAACCAACGAGCCCTACCGCTACGAGAACGAGATCGAGGGCTGGCTGAAGCCGGTGGACTTCATGCTGATCCACGACGCCGGCTTCGAGATCTACCAGTCGGCGGTCTCGGTGCGTTCCGGCGACATCGAGCGGTACCGGGAGTGCCTGGAGTTGATCGTGCCGATCATGCAGCAGGATCTGGTCAACTACTTCAACGACCCGCAGCCGATCAACGACAAGCTCGACGACATCGTCAAGGAGCTCGACAGCTTCTGGACGTCGTCCAAGGAGGGGCATGCCGCGGCCACCGTGGCCATGCGTGACCTCGGGCTGGTCACCGACGGGGGCAACGGCTTCATCGGCGACATGAACGGTGACCGCATCCAGGGCCTGCTCGACATCCTGGTTCCGATCTTCACCGAGCAGGGCGTCGAGGGCTTCGACCCGAACGTCAGGCCGGGGGATCTCTACACCAACGAGTTCCTCGATCCCTCCATCAGCCTCGGCTTCTAGCCCTCCCGGGCGGGAGTCCAGCCGGAACATGATCCAGCGACGCGGCCCGGCATCCGAGTTCTCTCGGGTGCCGGGCCGCGTCCGTTCCGTCTGATGCCGGCCACCGACGCCACACCGACCCGCTGGCAACGGCTCTGGCAGCGGGTGAAGGACATCAGCCTGCCGCTGGGGTTCAGCCTGGCGATGGTGGGGGTCTGGTACCTGCTGTCGTACGTGGTGTTGAGTGACGACCGGCAGTTCCTGCTGCCGCCACTGCATCAGGTGTGGAACGCGGCATTCGCCGACGCCGACGTGCGTGGCGAGTTGCTCGACGGCGTGCGCGTGACGGCCAAGGAGTCGTTCACGGGGCTGGCCATCGCCACAGCGGCCGGGATGCTCTTCGCGGTCGGGATGAACCTGCGACGCTGGGTCGAGCGCTCCTTCTTTCCCTGGGCCGTCGTCCTGCAGACGATTCCCATCCTGGCCCTCGTGCCGCTCATCGGTGGCCTCTTCGGTTTCGATTTCCAGGCGCGGGTGATCGTCACGGTTCTGATCGCGCTGTTCCCGATCATCACCAACACTCTCTTCGGCCTGCAGTCCGCAGAGCACAACCTGCACGAGCTGCTGACCCTGCACAAGGCCACACGCCCGACGCGCTTCTGGAAGCTGGAGTTTCCGGCCTCGCTGCCGGCAACCTTCACCGGGCTGCGCATCGCCGCCGGACTATCGGTGATCGGCGCCATCGTCGGTGAGTTCTTCTTCGGTCGCGGCGAGAAGGGCGTCGGGGTGCTCATCGACAAGTACCGCGGCCAGGCCGCAACCAAGGAGCTGATCGCGGCGATCATCGTGTCGTCATTGCTGGGGATCCTGGTCTTCTGGGGCTTCAGCCTGCTGGGACGCATCAGCACCCAGCGCTGGCACGCCTCCGCTGACGAGGCAGGAGTCTGAGCGAGGGTCCGACCCGGCCCGGCGGAGGCCCGGAGACTTGACGACGATCCTGGCCATTGACGCCGGCACGACCAGCGTGCGGACAATCGCCTTCGACGAGCGTGCCCGCCCGTTGGCCGTTTCCCGGCAGGAGTTCACGCAGTACTTCCCCGCGCCCGGTTGGGTCGAGCACGATGCTGCCGAGATCTGGGCGGCGGTTCAGGCGACCCTGGCCGATGTGATGTCCCGGCTCGACGAGCACCCGGTCGCCATCGGCGTGACGAACCAGCGCGAGACGATCCTGCGCTGGAGCCGCGGCCGGTCCGAGCCACTGGAGCGGGCGATCGTCTGGCAGGACCGCCGCACCGCTGACCGTTGCACCGGACTGCGCGACGAGGGGATCCTGCCGCTCATTCGCCACCGGACGGGTCTGGTCCTCGACCCGTACTTCTCCGGTTCCAAGCTCGAGTGGCTATTCCGGAACAGCGACATCGCACCCGGACCGGACGTGGCGGTCGGAACGATCGACAGCTGGATCGTCTGGAACCTGACGGGCGGCGCGGTCCACGCCACCGACGCCACGAACGCATCTCGAACGATGCTGTTCGACATCGGCTCGCTGCAGTGGAGCGCCGACCTGTGCGAGCTGTTCGGGGTGCCGATGGACGCCCTTCCCGAAGTCCGGCCGTCGAGCGGCTCCTTCGGCGTCACCGCGCCGGGCGCAGCCTGCGGGCCCGGCGTACCGATCGGCGGCGTCGCCGGCGATCAGCAGGCCGCCCTGTTCGGGCAGGCCGCCTTCGAACCAGGTGACGTCAAGAACACCTACGGCACCGGCTCGTTCGTGCTCATGAACGTGGGCGGCACGCTGCCGGAGCCGGTGCCGGGCCTGCTCACAACGGTCGCATGGCTCCTCGACTCACCCGCCGGCCCGAGGCCCATCTACGCTCTCGAGGGCTCGATCTTCGCCACCGGGGCGACGGTGCAGTGGCTGCGCGACGGCCTCGGGATCATCGAGTCGGCATCGGAGATCGAGGCGCTGGCGGGGCAGTGCTCATCCACCGGCGGGGTGTTCCTGGTGCCGGCGTTCGCGGGCCTCGGAAGCCCGCATTGGGATCCGCACGCCCGCGGCACGATCGTCGGACTCACCCGCGGAACCGGCCGGCCCGAGATCGCCCGGGCGGCCATCGAGGCGATGGTGTACCAGACCCGCGACGTGATCGAGGCCATGACCGCTGCAACCGGCACGGAGCTGCGGAGCCTGCGCGTCGACGGCGGTGCCTCGGCGATGGACTCGATGCTGCAACTCCAGGCCGACCATCTCGGCGTGCCGATCCGCCGGCCGAGGCTCCAGGAGGTCACAGCCCTCGGGGCCGCCTACCTCGCTGGCCTCGCCGCCGGCATCTGGCTATCCACGGGAGAGATCGCAGAGCTCTGGGAACTCGACCTCGCCGTCGAGCCGAGCGCCTCCAGAGCCACTATCGACGCCGCCTACGCTGACTGGCAGCGAGCCGTCCAGCGAAGCAGAGACTGGGTGGGATGACGAAAGCAGCCGTAGTCGCGGCAGCGCTTCCGCTCCTGGTGTCTCTGGCACTGCTGGGCGGCGCATGCGCCACGGCCGAGGAGCGGCCCGGCACGGACTCCGCCACCGGTGAATCGTCAGCACCGTCTGCGGAGTCGAGCGAACCAGCGTCGGCGACAACCGAACCGGCGACAGGGCCACAGACCACGGATCCCCCGCCGCCCGAGCTCCCCGCGACAACCCGCGCAGCCGAGGAGCCTGCACCTCCACCGGCCGCCGAAGACCCCGAGCCAGCGCCCACGGTGACCGAAGAGGCGCCGCCGGAGCCGATCCACCCGCCCGAGACGACCCCCGCGTCCGAGGAGCCGGCACCTCCACCGGCGACCGAACTCCCCGACGAGGACGCCTCTACCCCGATCGACTCCCTGCCCGGCGAGCCCTACGAGTGGGGGCCGACTGAGGGCACCCAATTGAGCGTCGTGGGTGTGCCCCAACTGCCGCTGCACGACGCACCGTCGGGGCAGATCATCGCCACCCTGGACATCTCGAGTCCGTACGAATCGCTTCTCGAGGTCCGGGAGGCGCCCTCCGGCGAGTTCATCGCCTCGATCGATTCTCCGACCGACGGGATCGTGGCCACCGGCAGGACTAGGAGGCTGCCCGACACCGAATGGCCCGAGGCCGTTTGGAACGAAGTGCGCATCGCAGGACTGACGGGCTGGGCGCGCGCCGCCCACCTCGCACCGACCGGCCTCACCGACGACGTGACAGCACACCTCATCGACCTCCTCGGCGAGAGATCGGTAGCCGACACGCTGATCGATCTGGCCCTCATCGTGGGCGAGGCGATGGCGACGGAGGAGCCGCGTTCCCTCGTCCACACCGTGACGAGACCTATCGTGTTCGAGGGCCTCGGCGAGGTGACGGTGGACGTGCTGAACATCGGCGACGACTCCCTGCTCGGCTTCCGGCTGCTTGTGTTCGCGGTCCCCGCCGCCGAGGATTGGATGTCGGAGGAACCGGGGCCGTTCACGCTCCGCACCGTCGAGCGCACCATCCTCTGCTACAGCCACCGCGGCGTCACAGCCGACGGACTCTGCGTGTAGGGCCCGCAGAACGGGCCATCCTCGATGCTGAGATCGTCCAGCCGGGCAGTGAGTCCCTACTCGCGCCGCAACTCACTCAGCAGGCGCCACCGGACTTCCTGCGGAACAAGACCCTCGCTAAGCGGTCGAGGGACGTTGCGGTCGTGCCCGAACCAGACAGTCGCGCTGTACGTGATTGCGGCGGCGACGTATTCGGCCGCCAGTTGGTTGAGGTGAACTCCTGCGCTAGCAGCCTCGCGGCGAGCCCTCTCAACGAGCAGCCCGAGTAACTCCTCAGGAATCACCCTGAAGACAGGGCTGGCCGCATCAAGCACGGCGACGCGCACGTCGGGCGCGAGTTCCATCAGACGACCGCTGATCTGCCCTCGACCGGCCCGGCCGGCGTCAGGACGCTCACGAGCGGCAT
>CAZTZI010000226.1:0-43958 GCA_964618115.1 uncultured Acidimicrobiales bacterium | reverse complement strand
ACCCCCACCAGCACACCCGCCACCAACACACCCACAACCAACACACCCACAACCAAACCAACAGAATCGCCCCGGGTTCGGGGTTTCAGGCAGGCTCTGACCCTTGAGAGAACGGAGTCACGGCGGGACGGCGAACGGCGGGCAGAGCGTCGTCGCGCCGGCATTCGGGGGTCGGGAAGGGGCTCATTCTCAACAGCCCGCAAAGATGACCCCCCCCCCCGCAGACGCGACCACCGCACCGAGCGCATACCTGGAATATTAGCCTTCGGCGCAGCCGTCTCGGACAACAGACAACAGTCGAGACACCAGCGGCCCACCCGGGATTGAGATCAGAAATGTCGCAGAAGCAGTCGAACAATAGGAAGTACGCCTTACTTCTGCTCGGTCTGCTGGGCGTGGCCGGGTGGGCGACGGTCCTCGTCATGGCATTGGGCGGCTCCGGCGGCAGCGAGGACGCCCACCGGCATCCCGCATCTGCGGGGGAGGCGCCCGCCCCCTCGGGCGCCGCGGCAACCGAGGGCTCCTCGGCTCACACGCACGGGCAAGGCGACCCGTCGCCGGGTGCAATCGCCGCTGTGTCCGTCCCGGTGGCGCCCGGCGCGCCGCACACACACGGGCACAGCCACGAACACACCCACCTCCAGCCCGACGGCAGCGGCGGCACCATCACCGTCACCCACGTCCACGAGCACGACCACACCCACAGCCACCAGGAGGCCCACGGCGGCGCGGCAGCGGTCGGAGCGCCCGGCGCGCCGTCCGACCCCGGCCCGCCCGGAGGCGGGCAGGCCGGCGAGGCGCACACCCACGAGGGCGGTTCCACCCATACCCACGGGGCGGGCGCGCCCGACGCCCCGACGGTGCGCTACAGCGCCGACGGTGCGTTCGTGCCCGAACGCCTCGACATCAGCACCGGGGACGAGGTGGTCTTCGTGAACGAGTCGGCGGTGCCGGTGTGGCCTGCCTCGAACATCCACCCCACGCACGAGATCCTCCCCGAGTTCGACCCGCTGGAGGCGATCCCGGCCGGCGCGAGCTGGTCGTTCACGTTCAACCGCAACGGTTACTGGCGCTACCACAACCACATCGACCCCGCACAGAAGGGACTGGTCGTCGCCGCCGGCGGCCCGGCGGAGACGCTGGAGCCGTTGCCGGCCTACACCGAGGACGTGCAGTTCGCCGCGGCGCCGCCGGGTGCGGGCGGCGAGGCACTGTTCGACGACGCCGGCGCCTTGGAGAACTACGTGGTGGCCTACGGGCCGGCGGCGGCGGTCGCCGAGCTGAAGGCCGTCGAGATCGAGACCGGGCGCTACTGCCACGACGCCGCCCACGAAGCGGGCCGCATGGCCTACGAACACTTCGGCGCCGCGGCTTTCGTCCTGTCGGGCCACGAATGCCAGGCCGGCGCTCTGCACGGCACCACCGAGGCTCTCTTCGCCGAGCGCGGCACCTCCCGCCTGGCCGAGGACGTGGCCGTGCTCTGCTCGATCACCAACCGGTTCGTGCGCCACCAGTGCTACCACGGCGCGGGCCACGGCCTGATGGCGTGGACCACCTACGAGATTCACGAAGCCCTGGAGTTGTGCGACGTCCTGGAGTCGGGCGACGACCGGGAGTCCTGCTACTCGGGCATCTTCATGGAGAACGTGGTCGGCGGGCTCTCGGGCGCCATGGGCCACACCACCGAGTACCTGCGACCCGACGACCCGCACTACCCCTGCAACGCAGTGGCCGAGCGCTACCGGGCCGACTGCTACTACTACCAGACGTCCTACATGTGGCGGGTGTTCGACGGCGACATGTCCAGGGTGGCGCGCCAGTGCGCCATGCTGGCCGACCGGGCCCGCGAGCTGTGCTTCTCCTCCTACGGCCGCGACGTGGGCAACCTGACGCGCGGCGATCCGGCCGGGGCGGTGGAGTTGTGCGGTCATGCGCCGCCGGGGGCCGACCGCATCGAATGCCTCGCGGGCGCCGCTCAGGACCGCTTCTGGGAACCCACCGGCGCGGAGGAGGCCATCACCATGTGCTCGCTGCTGAGCCGTCCCGCCGAAGCCGACGCCTGCTGGTGGGAGATCATCTTCCGGGCACACGACGTCTTCGAGGACGACGCCGGCCGCAGGGACTTCTGTGCCCGCCTGCCGGGCGACCGCCGGGACGCCTGCGAGACCGCCATCCTCGCCTGAGCGCCGTCAGGCCACCAGGACGGTCAGGCAGTCCTGCCGCCGGGGCGACGTGGCGAGGCTCCGGCAGAAGCCGGCCTTGGCCTCGGCGCCGGGGAAGATGTGCCGGGCGTCGCGCAGCACCATCTCCCAGCAGGCGTCGGCCACCTCCGGCGGCTCCTCCGCGTCGGCGAGAGCGCACAGCGTGGCCGAGAACGGGGCGTTGGCCGGCTCGGTGAACCGGCTCAGGGCGGCGCCCTGGAAGCAGTCGGCCAGGTGCTCGGTCGTGTCGGCCAGGCCGCACAGCGAGGCCGCCGCGGCGGGGTCGTCGCGGTGGATCGAGCCCAGATCCCGCCCCATCGACCACCAGCACGACTCCTGGGCGTAACCGGGCGCCTCGAAGCAGAGCCGGGCCGCGTCGGAGGCCTCGTAACCGAACCAGAACAGGTTGCTGGTCTGCCAGAAGTAGCAGCCGGGCACGTGGTGCTCGGGCAGAATGTCGCACGGGAAGTGCGGGCGGTCGCGGTCCAGATACTCGGTGGTGTGCCCCATCAGGCCGCTCAGGCCGCCGACGCCGTTCTCCATGTGCACGCCCCCGTAACAGGCGTCCCGGTTGGCGAAGGTCGGCATCAGGTCGCACAACTGCAGGGCCTCGGGCAACTCGTAGGTCGTCCAGGCCAGCAGGCCGTGGCCCACGCCGTGATAGCACTGATGCACCAGGAAGTCGTTCCCCGCCGCCGAGCAGAGCACGGACACGTCCTCGGCCAGCCGCGAGGTGCCTCGCTCGGCGAAGAGAGCCTCGATGGCGCCGTGCAGCACGCCCGCGTGGCAGTCGTGGGCCACGAGCCTGAACACCGCGGCGCCGAAACGCTCGTAGGCGATGTGGCCCACCTCGTGCGCCGCGCTGTGGCAGTCCTCCCCGGTGGCCAGTTCCAGCGCCTTCAGCTCGACGACCGCGGCGGCAGGACCGTAGTCGAGCACGAACCGCTCCAGCGCCGCCTCGTCGGACAGCAGTTCGGCGCCCCCGGTTCCTGCGGGCGGGGCCGGGGCGAAGTTCACGTCCACGACCTCCACGTTCAGCGGCCCCAGGGCCTGCTCGGGTCCGCCGGCGGCCACCACCAGCCCGCCCTCGGCGGAGGCGACGTGGTTGTGGTAGCGCCAGTAGCCGTTGCGCCGGAACGTGAACGCCCAACTCCCGCCGGGCGCTATCGGCGCCAACGGGTCGAACTCGGGGAGGATCTCATGGGTGGGGTGGATGTTGGAGGCGGGCCACACCGGCACACCGGACTCGTTGACGAAGATCACCTCGTCGCCGGTGACGATGTCGAGCCGCTCGGGGACGAACTCCCCGTCGGCGGTGTAGCGCACGGTCCAGGGGGAAGGGGCGCCGGACTGCGCGGCGGCGGCCGGACCGAGCCCTTCGAGGATCCGTTGCTGCGCACCGGCAAGCGAGTCGGCATCGATGCCGGCCCGATCCCCGAGGCTCCGATCCCCCGGCCCCGTCGCCAGGTGGGCATGCAGGTCGCTCCCGCCGGTGCCGAGGAGTGCAGGGTGGGTGTGATCGGTGTGGACGACCGCGCCGTGGGCGGGAAGGCGGACCGCGTCCCCGCCGACCGAGTCGTGGAGGTGGGCATGATCGGCTGCCGCATCGGGGCCGAGCAGCTGCGACGCGCCGGCGAGAGCGTCACCCCCTCCCGGGTCGCTGCCGCCGCAGGCCGCCACGAGCACGACCAGACCGGCGGCAGCGGTCCGCAGCGGGCGTTGGGATCGCACGGCGCCGGATCCTCAGGTCGCGGGCACCACCGGCGTCACGGGTTCAGGGCGGTCCGGAAGCGGCGTCGCCGGGCGGCCAAGGTGCCGAGCCGGAACTCCCCCGTCATCGTGGAGGGTCGTGCCGGCCGGCGTGCCCGGTGCGGTCACCCGACAGTGCACGTGAAGCTCGCGAACAGCGACCAGGCGCCGTTGGCTCGCTGATACACCAGACAGGTGCCCCCAGCCTCGTATCTCACAAAACACATTCCGTTGGCGAGTGCCCGAGGAACGCCGAGGAGACTGCACTGGTTCGTTCCGAAGTATGACCAAACATGTCTCGAGCCTCTCGGGCCGGGCGGACCGGGAGGGCCGGGCGGACCCGGCGGACCGGGCGGCGCGTTCGGGCCGGGAGGGCCGGCGCTGCCCCGGGCGCCGGGCGAGCCGGCCGGACCGGGCGGGCCGGCAGGTCCCGCAGGACCGGGGGGTCCCGCAGGGCCGGCATCGCCGGTAGGGCCTTTCGCCCCCGCCGCGCCGGGGGCGCCGGACGGACCCGCCGGACCCGCCGGGCCGGCGGCGCCCGGCGGGCCGGGCGGACCAGGAGCAGGACCACCGGGGCCCGGCGGGCCCGGCGGGCCCGGCGAACCCGGCGGACCCGCATCGCCGGTAGGGCCCCGAGGGCCGGGCGGACCCGCACCCCCGCCGGAACCGGGCGGACCCGGCGGGCCGGGCGGACCCGCATCGCCGGTGGGGCCCCGAGGGCCGGGCGGACCCGCACCTCCGCCGGAACCGGGCGGACCCGACGGGCCGGGCGGACCCGGCGGACCGACGGGCAACTCCTGGGCGACCACCTCGGACCGCGACACCGGAGAGGCGTCGAAGCCGACGAGCAGTGAAACCGCCACGAGCCCGCAGACGCCCAGAGCCGCCGCAACCCGGGACGAGGAAGTTCTGCCCACAGCCGCGACTCAACTACAGCTGAAACTCGCAAACGAGATCCAATTCGAGGCGCCTTTCGACCAGACCGAGCAGGAACTGCCGGACTTCTTCAGGTACAGCGCACCCTGCGGCGCACCGCTCGGATTGGAACTGGTTGGATCGGTGGAACCGAAGTAGACCTCCAACGGGCCGGCAGGGCCGGCAGGGCCGGCAGGGCCGTTGGAGGTTCCCGCCGGACCCGGCGGGCCCTGCGCGCCCGCCGCACCGGCCGGACCCGGCGGGCCGGGCGGACCCTGCGAACCGGAACCGGTGGCACCCGGCGGACCGGTCGGGCCGGCATCACCCTTGGCCCCCGCCGCACCGACCGGACCCTGCGGGCCGGGCGGACCCTGCGCGCCGGGCGGGCCGGTCGGCCCCTGCGGGCCGGGCGGGCCCGAATTGCTGGAACCCTGCGGGCCCGGAGGACCGGTCGGACCCGGCGGACCCGCATCACCCTTCGGCCCCGGCGGCCCGGCGGGGCCACCCGGAGGCCCCGGAGGGCCGGCCGGACCCGGCGGACCCGCATTGCCCTTCGGCCCCGGCGGGCCGGAACTTCCGCTGCCGCTGAAGCCGCGCGGACCCGGCGGGCCCGGCGGCCCGCGCAGCGATTGGAGCCGATCCTCGGAAATGACCACCGCCGCCGCCTCCGTGGTCGTGGTGGTGGCCCCCGGCGTGGTCGTGGTGGTGGCCTCCGGCGTCGTCGTGGTGGTGGCCCCCGGCGTCGTCGAGGAACCACCGGTGCGGCCAACCAACCGCCCGTAGCCCACGGCGGCGGTGGAGTACCAGACGTCGGCGGCGGCGTCGGAAGCCAGGAACCGCTGCGCGGGGAACACCCACTCGCCCCACTCGCCGCCCGTCGCACGGGCCTGCAACGCCAACCCCACCCGGCCGTCGGCCAGCTTGCGGACCGCGATGCGGATCTCCACGCTCCCCGCCGTCACCGGACTGCTGGCATGCCAGACCCCGACGGCCGCGTCGGCGGGCAGCCAACGCCGCGCGGGCGACACCCGCTCACTCCATTCGCCGCCCGTCGTACGGGCCTGCAACGCCAACTCCACCCGACCGTCGGCCGACGACTTGCGGGCCGAAGCGCGGATCTCCGAGCCCTCCCCGATCTCCGGCAGGCTCTGCGCCGTCGCCTGCTCGGCCTGCCCGGCGGCGGGGCCCGCGAGGCCGCCGAGCGCCACGAGCAGGCCGGCGAGAAGTCCGCCGACTGCCACGAACGCGGCAAGGAGGCGAGCGCCCCTCCGATTCCGCCGAGCGATCACAGGGAGGACTCTAGTTGCCTGCACCCGGCTGTTCACCACGACTCTGCTATGCCTGCGAGCGGGCGAACTCCACAGCCTCGTCCCAGGACGCGGCGGCGGCGATGAGGCGGCGGTACTGCATGACGTGGCGGGGGCGGTTGAAGCCCAGCACCGCCACGATGCGGCCCGCCCGGCCGTAGATGGCGGCGAAGCGGCGCTCGGCCGGCGAGCCGGCCACCACGACCACCTCGTCGTCGGGGCCCGAACGGCCGGCGAGTTGGATCTTGCGGTCGTACTGGTCGCTCCAGAACCACGGGACGGGGGCGAAGGGCTCAGCGGCGTCGCCGGCCAGGAGGCGGCGGGCGGCCGCCATGCCCTGCTCGACGGCGTTGTCCCAGTGCTCCACGCGCATCGACTGCCCGAAGAGCCGGTTCGGCCAGCGGGCCACGTCGCCGGCGGCCACGACGCCCGGGGCCGCCGAGCAGGTCGGGTCGCACACCACGCCGTCGTCGATCTCCAGGCCCGAGCCCTCCAGCCACTCGGTGTTGGGGATCACACCGACCCCGACGATGACCACGTCGGCGTCGAGCCGGGCGCCGTCGGTGAGCACCACCTGCTCCACCCGGTCGGTCCCGGTGATCGACTCGACGCCGACCCCCAGGCGCAGGTCGACGCCGCAGTCGACGTGGACCTCGGCGCAGACCCGGCCCATCTCGGCGCCGAGCACCCGCTCGAGCGGCGTGTTCGCCGTCTCGACCATCGTCACGTCCAACCCCCTGCCTCGTGCGGTGGCCGCCACCTCGGCGCCGATGAACCCGGCGCCCACAACGACGACCCGCCGGGGTGCGGCGTCGAACTCCGAGCGGATCGCCAGGCTGTCGGCGAGCGTGCGCAAGGTGTGCACACCGGCGAGATCCTCGGTGCCCGGCAAGGTGCGGGTCCGCGCCCCGGTGGCGATCACCACGCCGTCGGCCGCCAGCCGCTCACCGCCGGCGAGGGTCACGGTGCGCGAGGCGACCTCGAATCCCACCGCCCGGGCGCCCAGGCGCCACGTCAACTGCAGGTCGTCCAGATCCCCCTTGGCGTAGAGCGCGGTCCGCTGGGGCTCCCAGTCCCCTGCCAGCACCTGCTTGGAGAGCGGCGGCCGGTCGTACGGGGCATCGGTCTCATCACCGACGACGGTGATCGCGCCGTCGAAACCCTCCCTGCGCAGCGTCTCCGCGGCCCGCATGCCCGCCAGCGAGGCGCCGACGATTGTCACCGACTTCACGTCGGGACCTCGAGCGCCGGAGCGTCACGCCGTCGAGCCGGCGGGGCCTCCCCGCGCGGCGCGGGCGAACCAGGCCGGACGGCCGTCATCCCGGCGGAGAGCCTGTCCCGGACTTGATCCGGGGCCGAATCCACGCCGGCGCAACGCCGGCGGATCCTGCTGGAACCCTCAGTCCTCGGCGACGGAGATGGCCTGCTTGGGGCAGCGCTGCACCGCCTCGTCCACCTTGGCGCGCATGTCGTCGCCCGGAGTCTCGTCGAGGATGTACAGGAAGTCGTCGTCCCGGACCTCGAACACTTCCGGCGCCACCTGCATGCAGATGGCGTTGCTCTCACACAGATCGAAATCGACGACGACGCGGTAGCTCATGGGGCGTTCTTCCTCCTCGGCGGCCAGACGCACTCAGACTACCCGCCGCCCAAAGAGCGGGTATCGCTCTATAACTCGACGATCTGGCGGACGATGTCGCCGGTGTGCAGAGCCTCGATGCCGTCGTTGATGTCCTCCAGGGGGAGGCGCCGGTCGATCATCCCGGCCAGGTCCAGCTGACCGGCCTCGGCCAGGCGCAGTATCCGGTGGAAGTCCACGCGCACGTCGGCGCCGCCGTAGTAGGAGCCCACCAGGTTCTTCTCGTTGAAGAAGATCTCGAAGGCACTGAAGCTCACCTGCTCCTCCACCCGCCCGACACCGACGATGCAGCAGGTGCCGCCGCGGCGGACGGCGTCGTAGGCGGCTCGCATCGTGGCGGGGTGGCCGATGCACTCCAGGGCGTAGTCGAATCCCTGGCCGCCGTTCATGGCGGCCTTCACCGCGTCGAGGTCGTCGGGCAGCACCGCCTCGGTGGCCCCGAACGACCTGGCGACTGACAGCTTGGCGGGATTGCGATCCAGAGCCACGATCTCGGCGGCTCCCGCGATGCGGGCGCCCTGGATGGCCGCCACGCCGACGCCGCCCGCGCCGAACACCACGACCGACGAGCCCGGCGCCACCTTGGCGGTGTTCAGGGCGGCACCCACGCCGGTCATGACCCCGCAGCCCACGAGCGCGGCGGTCTCCAGCGGCACGCCGGCATCGATCCGCACCACGGCCTGCTCGGGCAGCAGCGTGCGGTCAGCAAAGGTCCCCACACCGCACATCGCTCCCAAATCCTGGTCGCCCTGGCGGAATTGGGGCCTCAGCATGATGCCGAACTGCAGGTCGGCGCACAGGTTCGGGCGCTTGTGCCCCAGGCAGTAGACGCAACTCCCGCACGGCGGCGACCACACGGCGATCACATGGTCGCCCACCGACACCGACGTGACGGCATCGCCCACCTCGGCCACGACGCCGGCACCCTCGTGGCCGAGCACCGACGGGATCCGCTCGGGGATCGTGCCGTTCATGACCGACAGGTCGGAATGGCAGATGCCGGTGTGGGTGATGTCCACGATGACGTCGGTCGGACCCGGGTCGATCAGCTCCACGTCGTCGCACACGTCCAGCGCCGTGTCCCCGACGTTGCGCAGTATCGCAGCCCGCATGTCCGTACTCCCTCGTGGCCGGTGCTGCCGCTGAGACTACGCCTCGCGCCCAGCCCGGCAGGCCCGCGGTCTAAGCCAGGGCTCTCCAGACGCGCTCGGGAGTGGCCGGCATCGCCACGTCGCGCACGCCGAGCGGCCCGAGGGCATCCGCGATGGCGTTGATGACCGCCGGCGTGGAAGCGATGGTTCCAGCCTCGCCGACGCCTTTGACGCCCAACGGGTTGGTGGGGCTGGGGGTGACCGTGGAGTCGGTCAGCAGGCTGGGTGTGTCCGAGGCGGCCGGCACCAGGTAGTCGCCCATCGTGGCGGTGCGCAGCTGACCGGCGTCGTCGTAGACGGCGTCCTCCCAGAGCGCCTGCGCCACGCCCTGCACGATGCCGCCGTGCACCTGCCCCTCCACGACCAGAGGGTTGATCTGCACGCCGCAGTCGTCCACCGCGGCGTACTTCACCAACTCGACCTGACCGGTCTCGGCGTCCACCTCCACGACGGCGACGTGCGTGCCGAAGGGGAACGTGAAGTTGGGCGGGTCGTAGGTGGTCTGCGCCTCCAGGTTCGGTTCCATCCCGTCGGGCAGGTTGTGGGCGGTGAACGCTCCGAAGGCGATGGCGGCGATGTCGATGCTTGCCGACGGCGTGCCCCGCACAGTGAAGGTGCCCGCCTCGAAGTCCAAGTCCTCCTCGGAGGCCTCGAGCTGGTGGGCGGCGATGGCGCGCGCCTTGTCGATGATCTTCTCGGTGGCCATGTGGACAGCGGTGCCGCCCACGGCCAAGGAGCGCGAGCCGTAGGTGTCGAGGCCGAGCGGCGAGATGGCGGTGTCGGAGTGCAGCACCTCGACGTCGTCGGGATCGGTGCCCAACTGCTCGGCCACGATCATCGACCAGCAGGTCTCGTGCGCCTGACCGTGGGGCGTCGTCCCCGTCACGACCTGCACCTTGGCGGTCGGCAGCACCCGCACGGTGGCCGACTCCCAGCCGCCCGCGCCGTAGTTCAGGGCCGCCAGCACCCGGCTGGGCGCCAGGCCGCACATCTCCACGTAGCTGGAGAAGCCGATCCCCAGATGGCTGGACGATCCCTCGGTGCGCCGCCGCGCCTGTTCGGCGCGCAGATCGTCGTAGCCGACGAGATCCATGGCCGCCTCCAGCGCCGGGGTGTAGGCCCCGCTGTCGAAGCTGAGGCCCGCGGTGGAGTCGTAAGGGAACGACTCGATGAAGTTGCGACGCCGGATCTCATCGGTGCTCACGCCAACCTCGGCCGCCAGGGCGTCCATGGCCCGCTCGATGGCGTAGGTGGCCTCGGGCCGCCCGGCGCCCCGGTAGGCGTCGGTGGGGGTCTTGTTGGTGAACACACTCGTGCAACTGAAGGAGTAGGCGCCGATGTCGTAACAGCCGTGGTACAGGAAGCCCCCGAGCAGCGGCACGCCGGGCGTCACGAGTTGCAGGTAGGCGCCCATGTCGGCCAGCAGCGAGACGCGCACCGCCGTGACCTTGCCGGCGGCGTCGGCCGCCAGGGAGATGTCCTGGATCTGGCCCCGGCCCTGGATGGTGGCAACCGCCGCCTCGCTGCGACCCTCGGTCCAGCGAACCGGCACGCCCCGCGCCACCGCCAGCGCGCAGCAGATGACCTCCTCGGCGTAGACGTTCAGCTTCGAGCCGAAGCCCCCGCCGACAGCCGGGGCCACCACGCGGACCTTCTGCTCGGGAAGGCCGACGGTGAGGGCCAGCATGATCTTGAGGATGTGGGGGATCTGCGTGGAGGAGTAGACCGTCACGTCACCGGCGTGGGGTGACGGCACCACCGCCACGCCGCGGGGCTCCATGGCGGCGGGGATGAGGCGCTGCTGGACGTAGCGTTCGCTCACCGTGTGCACCGCCTCGGCGAAGGCGGCGTCGACAGCCTCCTCGTCGGGCTTCAACTCCCAGACGTAGCTCACGTTGGTGCCGATGTCGGGGTGGATGACGGTGCGGTCGCTGGCAGCGTCCTCCAAGTCGATCACGGCGTCGAGCGGCTCGTAGTCGACGACGACCTCCTCGACGGCGTCGGCGGCGGCGTAGCGGCTCTCCGCCAGCACGACCGCCACGATCTGGCCCACGTGGCACGCCACACCGGTGGCGACCGAGAGGTGCGGCGGGTTCTTCATCTCCGGCGTCACCGGCCAGGCGCACGGCAGCGGTCCCGCTCCGAGAGCCGCGAAGTCCTCGCCGCTGTAGGCCGCCACGACGCCGGGGACGGCGAGTGCGGCCTCGAGGTCGACGCCGTTGATCCGGGCGTGGGCGTGCGGGCTGCGCACCGCCGCCATCCACAGCGCTCCCGGCACGGCCAGGTCGTCGATGAAGCGAGCCTCGCCCGACAGGAGAGCGGGATCCTCCCGGCGCAGTCGCCGTGTACCGATCACTGTGGTGTCCTGAACCGTTGCGCTCATCTGACGTCCCTCTCAGCCGGCCCGTCCGTCGGCCCCAAGATAGGCGACGGACCACCGCCGACGCCTACCGGCCGTGGGGGCGTGCCCGACACGCAGCGAGCACCTCCGGGGGCAATCCGCTGCCGGCGGTCAGTCCCGGGAGCCTCCCCGAGCGGCCCACCACTCGTCGAGGCGACGCTCGGTCTCCGCGACACCCAGGTCGGGGTCCCGGCGGCGCAGCTGCAGCAGGAACCGCAACGCCTCGCCGACCTCGGGGCCCGCGCCGAGCCCCAGGCGCTGCATCACGGCGTTGCCGTCCAGCAGGGGGCGCTCCGCCGCCCGCCGCTCCGCCTCGGCCAGCTGCTTGATCCGCTCCTCGAGTTCGTCGACGTGGTGCTGCAGCTCCTCGGCGCGCGCCCGGTTGCGGGTCGTGCAGTCGCAGCGCACCAACTCGTTGAGGTGGCCCAGCAGGTGGCCGGCATCGCGGGCGTAGCGCCGCACGGCGGCGTCGGACCATCCGCCGCTGAAGCCCTTGAAGCGCCCCGAGAGCCGCACCAGCTCGGTCACGTCGGCCACGATGTCCTCCGGATACGCGAGGGCGCGCAGGCGCTTGCGGGTGATCCTGGCGCCGACGGCTTCGTGCTGGTGGAACGACACCTTGCCACCCTCGTAGGATCGGGTGGCCGGCTTGCCGATGTCGTGGAACAACGCCGCCAGCCGCAGCCGCAGGTCCGGGCGGGTCTTGGCGGTCACGGCCACGGTGTGCGCCAGGACGTCCTTGTGACGATGGATCGGATCCTGCTCCAGCTGCAGGGCCGGCAATTCCGGCACGATGCGCTCCGCCCAGCCGCTGCGGAGCAACCGCAGCAGCGGCTCGGTCGGATCGTCGGCCAGCAACGCCGCGGACAGCATGTCGCGCAGCATGACCGCCTCTGCAGTGCCGGGCTCCGCGGCGCGTTCGGGCGACTCGCCACCGGCGGCGGATGCCGCGGGGATGCCCGGCGTGACCATGCCAACATTCTGTCGCCTGCGGGCCCCGGTGCCCCGGCACGGCGAGCGGTAATCGGGCTCCCGCTAGCCTTGGCGCCGGTGAAGGCACTCGTCTTCGAACGCAAGGAGGCCCGCTACGCGGCGACGGCGCTGGCGACGCGCCTCACCGAAGCGGCCGCACCCCGCCTGGCTCCACTGCGGCTGGCCGACATCGATCCGCCGACGTTGCCGGGCGCCGGCTGGCACAACGTCCATCCCCGCCTGTCGGGCATCTGCGGCAGCGATCTCGCTCTGCTGACGGGCCGCACCTCCCGCTATTTCGAGCCACTCGCCTCGATGCCGTTCGTGCTCGGCCACGAGGTCGTGGGTGATCTCGAAGACGGGCGCCGGGTCGTGGTCGACGCCGTGTTGGGCCACGCGGCGCGCGGCGAGCCTCCTCCGCACGCCGGCGCCTTCCCCGCCGACGGGAATGACTACGGTCACCTCACCGCCGGCTCACTGGGGGCGGGGCTGCAGATCGGGTCGTGCAAGCGAACCGGCGGCGGGTGGTCGACGCAGTTCGTGGCCCACGAGAGCCAGATCCATGAGGTGCCGGAGGATCTCAGCGACGAGGCGGCCGTGATGGTCGAGCCCGCTGCCAGTGCCATCCACGCCGCGTTGCGCGCCGACGTCTCCGAAGGTGACACCGTCGTGGTGATCGGGGGCGGGCCCATCGGCCTGTGCGTGATCGCCGCACTCCGGCGCGGCTCTGCCGCCGAGCGGATCATCGCCGCGGTCAAGTACGAGGAGCAGCAGCGCCTCGCCCGCAAGCTCGGCGCCGACCTGGTCACCAAGCCCAACGAGATCCGGCGCGCAGTACGCCGGGTCGCGGGATGCCGCATGAGTGGGGATCTGCTGAGCGGCGGCGCCGACGTGACCATCGACGCCGTGGGAAGCTCCGGCTCGCTCGCCGACGCAGTGGCCGTCACCCGACCCCGCGGCTCGGTGGTGCTGTGCGGCATGCCCGGGCCGGGCCGCATCGATCTGGCGCCGGTCTGGCACCGGGAGATCGCGCTGCTGGGCGCCTACACATACGGCACCGAGAATCTCGCCGACGGGGTCGCCGTGCACACCTTCGACATGGCGTTCGAATTGGTGCGCTCGGAGGGACTGGAGGAACTCGTCTCCGCCGCGTACCGCTTGGAGGACTACACGATGGCCGTCCGCCACGCCGATCAGGCCGGCCGCCGCGGCTCCATCAAGATCGTCTTCGATCTGCGCGACGAGCGCCGCTGAGCGCCCACCGCCGGCGCGCGGTTACTTCTGCTCTTTGAACTCCACGTGACGCCGCACGACCGGGTCGTACTTCTTCAGCGTGATGCGCTCGCGCTGGTTGATCCGGTTCTTCGTGGTCACGTAGGTGTAGCCGGTGCCCGCTGAGGAAACCAGCTTGATGATCGGCCGCTTGTCGCTTCCCGCCGGCATCAGACCTTCACCCCCCGGCGCCGCATATCTGCGAGCACCTTCTCGATCCCGTGCTTGTTGATGGTCTTCATGCCCTTGGCGCTGACGCGCAGGGTGACCCAGCGCTTCTCGCTGGGCACCCAGTAGCGGTGGCGCTGCACGTTGACGTTCCAGCGGCGGCGGGTCTTGCGATGCGAGTGGGACACGTTGTTGCCGAACGACGGCTTGCGCCCGGTCACCTGGCAGATACGGGACATAGGCCGGAAAGTCTACCGACGTGCCGCAGGCGCCACACCGGGTGCGCCCCGTGGATCGCCTCCCGACCCGGCGGGCGCGATGGGCGCCCGGAGCAGCGCAGTAACGTTGCCCGTGCCGTCGCCGGTCGCAGCGGGCCGGGGCGCCAATCCAGGAGGACACCGTGGCCGAACCCGAACCGATTCGCTTCTACTTCGATCCCACTTGACCGTGGTGCTACCAGACCTTCCGCTGGGTTCGGCGACTCGCCGAACTCGACGTCGTGGAGGTCGAGTGGGGCGTGTTCTCACTTGCAATCATCAACTTCGAGAAGCCCATGGAGGAGTTCGACCCCGACCGGGGTAGGGGTGTCAAGGCTCTGCGCACAGCCATCGCCGTGCGGGACCGGTTCGGCAACGAGGCCATGGCCCGCTACTACGCCGCCATCGCCGACCGCATCTTCGACGGCCTGCAGGACTACCGCGAGGACGCCACCATCACCGGCGCGCTAAGCGATGCCGGGCTCGACGAGGGGGTGCTTGCGGACGCCGTCGCCGACCCGACTACCTGGGAGAAGCTCCTCGCCGAGCACACCTGGCTGACCAGCAGCACCCGCAGCTTCGGCGTGCCGACGATCCAGCTGGACGGCCCCGACGGGCCGGCCACCTTCGGTCCTGTCATCTCCAACCCGCCCGACAACGACTCCGACGCCGTGGCCCTCTGGCGCCACACGGCCTGGCTCACCCGCTACGAGAACTTCAGCGAGCTGAAGCGTGACCGCACCGTCGAGCCCGACCTGGAGATGTGGCGCGCCCGGGAGTAACGCGTCCCGAGCCAAGTCCCGCCTGAGGCTTCCGCGGGAGCCGGCCAATTGGGGCCGGAGCCCGCTACCTCGCCGCCAACTTCCGCAGAGGAATCGGCACCACTCTGGGAACGGCGGCCTGGTATTCGCTGTAGCCGGGGTACTTCCCGCCGGAAATCTCCTCTGTGAGATTGATCGAGCCCTGGAAGAGCGCGATCAACAGCAGGAAGCCGAGGCCCGTCCAGTGCACCACCTGGTTCGATGCGGATATGGCGAAGAGGTAGAAGGTCACCCACATCCCCATCTCGCAGAAGTAGTTGGGGTGACGGGAGAACCGGAACAGACCGCCGTCCATGAACGGCTTGTGCACCTCGAGTCCCGCATCCCGCAGCCGCTGCTTGTTCTTCTGGAAGCGCAGCATCTGCGCATCGGCGACGGTCTCACCGGCGAGGAACACGAGGAACACCGCGATCGCCAGGTAGTCCAGCCACCCGATCGGCTGCCCGGAAGACAGCCAGGCCTGGTGGATCGGCGAGGTGAACAGCCAGATGATCATCATCTGGCCGGGACAGATGAACGTCACGTTCAGCAACTGGAATCGCAGCTTGCTGAGCTTGCCCCGCATGTAGGCCCACCGGTAGTCCTCGCCGCCGGGCCGGTACCCGCCTTTCACCGCGAAGTTGGCCGTCAACCGCACCCCCCACATCAGGACCAGGGCGGTCATGATGTTGACCCGGGCAGACCGGAAGTCCAGATCGGCGGCGACGATCAGGCAGTACGCCGGCGGGATCAGCGACCAGAGGCGGTCCACCCAGGAGAACTCCCCCGTCAGTAGCGAGAGAATCCAGCAGAACGCGGACACCGCGACGAAGAGAATGAACGCGATCCCGTACGGGGTGCCCGCCAGAAAATCAGGGACCACTCGACAATCTCCTCGATCTCACGCGGGCCGACGACGGGGAGCCATCCCCTCGGAGAACCGTAGCGCAGTCAACCGAACCACCGTGGCGGCGACGCCTTGCCCAGGCAGCCTCGTCCTGGCCCTGTGAGCGTGGATGGGAGGTGGCGCTTCCGGTTCGCATCGCTCCCGGCAAGCAAACACCTTGTAAATCGTCAGCGAGAATGACGATATGCAAGGTATTGGGTAGGGTGTGGGCATGATCGAGCGGGAAGTCACGCCGCACTTGGGGCGTCTGATCAACCAGTACCCGGTCCTGACGATCACCGGCCCGCGCCAGTCCGGCAAGACGACCTTGTGTCGCCGCGCCTTCGGGGATCTGCCCTACGCCAACCTGGAGGATCCCGACGTGCGCGACTTCGCGACGTCGGACCCGCGGGCGTTCCTGGCGCAGTTCCCCTCCGGGGCAGTGCTCGATGAGATCCAGCGCGCCCCGGACCTGCCGTCGTACCTCCAGGGCCTCGTCGACGAGGACCCCCAACGGTCCCGGTTCGTCCTCACCGGCAGCGAGCAGTTCGGTTGGACCGACTCGATCAGCCAGTCGCTGGCGGGCCGTGCCGCTGTCCTGCGCCTGTTGCCGTTCACGCTGGCGGAGTGCGCGCTGGCCGGCGCCTCCGGCGATCTCGACGAAATCCTGTTCACCGGCGGCTACCCCAGCATCCACGCCCAGGGCCGCGCCCCCGCCGAGGCGCTCGGCGACTACGTCACCACCTACGTGGAGCGCGACGTGCGCCGGATCGGCGCAATCCAGGACCTCGCTGCGTTCACTCGCTTCATGCGCCTCGCTGCCGGCCGCGTGGGCCAACTCCTGAACGTGACCAACCTTGCGAACGACGCCGGTGTGGCCCCCGGCACCGCCCGGTCATGGCTGTCGGTCCTGCAGGCGAGCGACATCGTGTTCCTCCTGGAGCCGCATCTGCCGAACATCCGCAAACGCCTCACCAAATCGCCGAAGCTCTACTTCGTCGACGTGGGCCTCGCCGGCTACCTCATCGGGATCCGCGCCGCCGAGCAGGTCGCCACACACCCCCTGCGGGGCAACCTGTTCGAGAACGTCGTGGTCGGCGAAGCCCTCAAGCACGCTTACAACGCCGCTGTTCGCCACCCCCGACCGTCCTTCTTTCGGACCTCGGCGGGCCTCGAGTGCGACCTGTTGTACCCGACGGCGTCGGGCTTGGCCGCCGTGGAGATCAAATCCGGCGCGACACTCCACACATCCTGGTTCTCCCACCTGGCGCGCATCAAGAGAGACCTCCCCGCCGTCTCGGCGGCCGCCCTGGTCTACGGCGGCACCCAGCGCCAACACCGCACCGCCGGCGAGGCCGTGCCACTCAGACAGTTCGCCGAATACCTGACTGCCCTCGACGCTCCCCCACCGGACCGGGCACCGGGCGGACCCGACCGTCCAGCCGCAGCCGTCACCACCGGCCGCGCCGACGAAACGGACGACGGTTGACGCTTCGGGCCTCGGCCCTGCCACAGACGGTCGCACGGGGATCCTCGTCGTGTGGCAGAACCTCCACGCCGCCATCCGACTCACCGGCCGGATCCTCGTGATGGTGCGGGGCTCCATCGTCGAGGACGTGCCGACCGACGAGTTCCGCAACCGCACCGACCTCCAGGAACTGCACCTCGGCGTCAGCCGCGCTGATCTCCTCCGGCGCCCACGGCAGGATTCGAACCTGCGACCTTGGACTTAGGAGGTCCCTGCTCTGTCCAACTGAGCTACGTGGGCAGGCCGGCCGGGCGCCGACGGGAAGCGGAGCGCCGGTCCGGTCCGCCCCGATGGTAGCCAGGGTGGACCGGACCGGCTCCGGGGAGAGGAATCGAGCCGCCTCGGCGAGGCGGTCGGCCATGGTCTGTTCGCGAACCCGGCGGCCCGCCGCGCTAGGAGACCTGGTTGCTGTCGGCGTCGAAGACCATGATGGCCCGGCTGGGGCAGTTGTGAGCCGCCCGCAGGAGTTCCCGGTCGCTCAACCCTGCGGCGGTCGGCAGCACCGTGGCCAACTCGTCGTCGTCGAAGGCGAACCCTGCCGGGAAGTCGGCCACGCAGCGTCCGACGCTCATGCACTCGTCCTGATCGATCTCAACACGGAGTCCCATGGCACGACCATACCGGAGACCGCTCGACACGCAGTACCGACCGGCGGTCACGAGGCTGGCTGTAGCCTGCCCGCGGTGGATCCCTCAGTTCCCGACTGCTGGTGGGAGCCATTCGGGCAGATCGACGACGCTCGCATCATCCACGTCGATCTCGCGCCGCACGAGGCTCGCGAGGCCGTTGGCTCGGCGTGGCTCGACGCCGCTGAGCGGTCCCGCTCCGACAGGTTCCAGCACGCCCCGGCGCGTCGCCACTTCGTGCTGTGCCGTGCCGCGCTCCGATCGCTGCTGTGCGCACACCTGGGTTGCGAGAACGCAGAACTCTCGTTCGGTGCCGCCGACGGGGGCAAGCCATTCGCCCTCGTGGACGGCCGACGCGTCGACGTCGGCTTCAACGTCAGCCACAGCGGGCTCCACGGGTTGATCGCCCTGGCGCCTTCGGGGCGCGTCGGAGTGGACGTGGAGGAACGCGTGCCCCGGCGCGATCTGAGTCGGCTGATCGAGGCCACCTTCGGCCCCGACGAGCAGGCCGACCTGGCCGCGCTGACGGGCGGCGACAGGATCCACCTGTTCTTCCGACTCTGGACGCTGAAAGAGGCCGTCGCCAAGGCGCTCGGCACGGGGCTTTCCTTCGACGTTTCACTTTTCGAGATCCCCGCGGCGATCCGCTCGGGCGCTACGGGAGCCCTCTTCCGGATCCCTCAGGTCCGCGATGTGCAGTGGCAGCTCACAGACATCGGCGACGAGCAATTCGCAGCGGCAGTCGCACAGGAGGCGGACGAGACAAGCGCATGACGACCAACTCGTCCCGTGCCGACTGTCCGGTACTTCATCGGCGCGGCTGCCGGCGGGTGTCAGGCCCCGAAACATCCGGGCAACCGTCAACCGCCAGAAACCTCCGACGACTAGACTCGCCCGGATTCTGCAAGCGACTTCAGCAGAGGAGACCAACATGTCATCCACCGAAGAGCGGATTCGAGCACTCGTCGACGCCAACCTGACCATCGAGGGCCGATCAGAAGGCTCGCCGCTGACCTTGGACCTCAGCATCGTCGATGCCGGCGTCAGCTCCACCGACGTGGTGGCGTTCTGGAAGGTCGTGTGCGAGGAGTTCGGCGTCGACATCTCCGCCGAGGAGTTCGCCGAGCTGCTCACCCCGGGCGACCTGATCGCCCACCTCGACGCTCGCGCAGGCTGAGCGCACGGGAGCGGTGCTCCCGACACCTTGAGTCCTGGCACCCGGCGACCGACCCAGGGCGATCTTGGGTAAGACTCCCCCGGCACGGGGCAGGCGTTGACAGCCGCCCCTGCCGCACGGCCGGTCACCGGCGCGGAGATCGCGGCGTTCCACCGCGACGGCGCGGTGCTGCTCCGAGATGTACTGGCGCTCGAGTGGTTGGACTTGGTCGCCGACGGGCTCGAGGAGTGCTTCGCCGAGCGCGACCACATGTCCAGCGAGGTGGTGTCCCGAGGGGCGACCGTGCGGGCTGATCAGCTGCTGGCGGCCCGATCCGCCAGCCTGCGCCGGTTCGCCGACGATTCGCCCGTCGGCGGCCTGGTCGGCTCGGTGCTGGCCGCCCCGGTGCGCTTCTACATGGACCAGATGTTCTTCCGGCGCGCCGGCCCCATGGCGCCGACCCCCTGGCACCAGGACATCAGCTACCACAACGTGGAGGGCGAGGATCTGGTGCGCGCCTGGGTGTCGCCCGACCCCGTGCCGCGCAGCGCCAGCCTCGAAGTCGTCCGCGGATCGCACCGCTGGGGTGTGACCTTCCGTCCGATGGTCGGCCACGACCCGGACATGTCCGACGAGGAGAACGCGCTGCGGATGGCCATCGCCCGCAAGCGCGGCGTCTACGAGAAGGGCGGCGAGGGCTTCGCCTACCGCCGGACGGTGATGGACAAGTCGCTGCCCCCCACGCCCGACGTGCCCCGCCATCGGGACTCCTTCGACGTCATGGGATGGAACTACGAGCCGGGCGACGTCATCCTGTTCCACGGGAACCTTCTCCACGGCGCGCCCGAGGGTGTGATCCTCGAGCGCGACCGGCGGGCGTACGCCGCGCTCTACGCCGGCCCGCGCACGCGCTACGTCCAGCGCCTCGGCCAGTCGGTCCCCGATCCGCCCGCTCTGGCGGCGCTCGAACCCCGGACCGGCCAGACGCTCGATTGCTTCGGCGACGTGTTCCCGCTGGTGTGGTCGCCGGGAGACTGGGACTGACCCGGAAGGCCGGCGAGTAGACGCCCGTCGCGACGGCAAGCTCCGGATCCGGCCTCCGCCGGCATGACGATGAGGTCGAACCGGTTCCGGCACCGAGCGCGCATCGACATCCGGGAGCGGCCTGATGACGATGAGATCGAGTCGGTTCCTGCGATGAGCGGCTACCGGGCGTCGGTGGCCGGTTGCCTGGGCTCCTCGACCCAATAGCGGCGGCGCTGGAACGGGTAACCGGGCAGCGAGATCCGGCGCCGCTTCTCTCCGACGAACAGCCGCTCGAAGGAGACATCCTGCCCCGCCTCGTACGCCTCGGCGGCGGCCAGAACGTCGGCTCCGTCCACCGAAGACGACCCGTGGGGGCCTCCCGGGCCGCGGCCCGGCGCCGGTTCGCCCGCCGAGACGGCAGCCAGGCCGGCACGCAACGACTCTCCGTCAGCGAACACCAAGCCGGCGCGGTGCTCGAAGTGAGTCCGGCCCCCGCTCGCCGTCCAGGCCATGTCCGCCAGTGCCCCGTCCACGGCCGAGGCCGCCGACTCATCGCCGTCGGCGTATGCGTCCAGCCAGGTGAGGTAACGGCCCGCCAGCTCCGCCAGCGCCTCCGGGGTCTTTGCCGACAGAGGCAGCAGCCGGCGACCGTTCGGCAGCGACTCCCCCGCCGCTGCCACGTCACCGGTCGCCTCGGCTCGCACCGCCACCGCCGCACCGGCCGGCCAGGGGCCGTTCGCGTTCTCTGTTCCGTCGGATGCCCCGTAGCCCTCGACCACCGCGTGCGCGTTCGCCCCGGAGATGCCGAAGACGTTCACTCCGGCCAGCGGCCGACGGTCATCGGTGCGCGGCCACGGCGTCGCCTCGGTAGTCACCCGGACCGGCAGGCGCTCCCAGTCGATCTCCGGGGTCGGATTCTCGAAATGGAGGTGGGGCGGGATCACGCCCCGGTTCATGGCCAACACCGTCTTGATCAAGCCCGCGACTCCCGCTGCCGCCTCCAAGTGCCCGACGTTCGTCTTGACCGAACCGACCAGCAGTGGGCGATCCGGCTCACGCGCCGGGCCGTACACGTTCGCCACCGCACGCAACTCGATCGGATCGCCCATCTGCGTCGCCGGCCCGTGTGCTTCCAGGTAGTCGAGGTCGCCGGGCGCGACGCCCGCCCGCGCCAGCGCCTCGGACATCACCCGTTCCTGGGCGCGCCCGTTCGGGACGGTGATACCCAGCCCCGCGCCGTTCTGGTTCACGGCGGTACCCCGCACGACGCCCCAGATCCGGTCGCCGCCGGCCTCCGCCTCGCTCAGCCGCTTCAGGACGACCAGGCCGCAGCCCTCGCCCCGCACGTAGCCGTCGGCGTCGGCGTCGAAGGCTGCGCACCGCCCGCCTTTCGACAGCATCCCGAAGTCGTTCAGGAAACGCGCCACCGACGGGGACAGGACGGTGTTCACGCCGCCGGCCAGGGCCAGGTCCACCTCGTTGCGCTGCAGGCTCACGACCGCCTGGTGCACCGCGACCAGCGACGAGGCGCACGCCAGATCCACGGGCACGGCCGGCCCCTCCAGGCCCAGCACGAAGGCGACCCGTCCGACGGTCACGCTTCCCGTCGTGCCGAGATAGCTGTCGTCCCTTCCGGCCGCATTCGCCAGGCGCCTGTACTCGCTGCCACCGATTCCCGCATACACACCGGTGCGGCTGCCCTTGAGCGACTCCGGATCGATTCCCGCATCCTCGATCGCCTGCCAACTGGTCTCCAGGAGCAGCCGCTGCTGCGGGTCCATCGACTTGGCCTCGATCGGCGCGATCCGGAAGAACTTCGCATCGAACCGGTCGATTCCCTCCACGAAGGCGCCGATCCGCTCGATCTCACTCTCGTTGGCCGGATCCCCCGCAACGCCGGTCCACGGGCCCGCATCCCGGCGACCGTCCGTCACGGCGTCCTCGCCCGCCTCCAACCGCCGCCAGAAGCCGTCCAGATCATCCGCCCCCGGGAATCTGCAGGCCATGCCGACGATGGCGATGACGTCCTCGCCGGTCGGCGCCTGCGCTCGCGGCGCCGCGGGAATCGGCGCCGGCTCGGACTCACCGCTGCCGCCGAGTTCGGCCGCCAGATGGCCGGCGAGGCCCGCCGCGCTGGGATAGTCGAAGACGACGGTGTTCGGGGCGACGTACTTGCCGGCGAGCGCCCGGTTGACGCGGTTGCGCATCTCCACCGCCATCAGCGAGTCCATCCCGAGATCGGAGAACTCCACGTCGGGCGCCGGGGCGGTCGGCAGGCGCATCACCGCCTGGAGCTCGCGCTGCAGGAACGACACCAGCATCCGGGTGCGCTCCGCCGGAGCGGCGTCACCGATCCCGGCCAGCGGATCCTCCGGGGTGGCCTGCGCGGCGTCCGCGCCGTCGGCGGCCACCTCGAGCAGGTCCTCCAGCAGCGGGGAGTGCTGCGCGAGGTTCTCCGAGAACACCTGCCAGTCGACCGCCGCCACCATGCCGGCGGCGAGATCCCGGCGCATGAGGTCCTCCAGCGCTTGCAGGCCCTGGGTGGGCGCGATCCAGCCGGTGCCCTGCGCCTCCAGCTGGCGGGCGATGCGCTCGCGCTGCTCCTCGGCCTCGCCGAGTCCCGACCAGGCGCCCCAGGCGATGCTCTGGCCCGGTAGCCCCAGCGAACGCCGGTGGGCCGCCAGCTGGTCCAGGAAGGCGTTGGCCGCGGCGTGGTTCGCCTGGCCGGCGTTGCCGAGGACGCCCGCCACGCTGGAGAACAGCACGAACAGGTCGAGGTCGCGATCGGCGGTTGCGCGATGCAGGTGCCAGGCGCCGAGCACCTTGGGCCACAGCACATCGGTGAACTTCTCCCAGGTCTGGTTCGTGAGCGCGCCGTCCGACAGCACCCCGACGCTGTGGATGACGCCCCCGAGCGGCGGCAGCGTGGCGTCGATCCGCTCGAGCATGGCGTCCAGCGCCGCGGCGTCGGTCACGTCGGCCAGCTCGACGGCGACCGTCACTCCTCGTTCCCGCAGCGCCTCGATCGCCTCGGAGGCCTCCGGGTCGGGGGCGCGCCGCCCGTTCAGCACGATCGCTCCGGCGCCGCGCTCGGCCAGCCAGGAGGCGAGGACGCAGCCGATGCCGCCGAGGCCTCCGGTGACCAGGTAGGTGCGGTCCCCGCGCAGGCTCCCCGTCTCGATCGGCGATGTCGTGAACACGATCTTGCCGATGTGCCGCGCCGCCCGCATGAACTTGATCCCCCCCTCGACCTCGGCCGGCGACCACCTGGTGTGGGTCAGCGGCGTCACCTGCCCGGCGGCGAGCATCCCCGTCACGCGCCGCAGGGCGTCGCCTGCCACCGCGGGGTGGCGCTCCTTGAGGACGTCCAGCTCGAGGATCGAGTAGGCCACATCGGGACGGGCTACCGCCATCTCCTCGGGGGTCAGGATGCCGACCCGGGCCAACTCCACGAAACGGCCCCCGTGCGCCAGGCACGACAGGCTGGCGTCGATGAATCCCTCGCCGGTGAGGCTGTTCAGCACCACGTCGACGCCCTCACCGCCGCTGGCCTCGAGGATCTGCTCGCCGAAACGCGTCCGGCGGCTGTCGAAGACGTGCCGCACGCCGAGCGAGCGGAGATAGTCCTGCTTCGGGGCGCTGGCCGTGGCGAAGACCTCCGCCCCGGCCGCCTGCGCCAGCTGGATGGCCGCCAGTCCCACGCCTCCCGCACCGGCGTGGATCAGGACCCGCTCGCCGGCCCGCAGGCCCGACAGGTCGTAGGACAGCTGGGCCGACGTGAACGCCGTGGGGATCGTGGCCAGAGCGGTCACCGGTATGCCCTCCGGCGCCCGGGCGACCATCTCCGCCTGCGTGATCACCTCCGAGGCGAACGTGCCGAAGGCCAGACCCACGACCAGGTCGCCGACGGAGGTGGTGGACACCCCGGAGCCGATCTCGAGCACCCGCCCGCAGAACTCGCCGCCCAGCAGCCCCTCGTCGATCACGGCGAGGGCGCGGAACATGTCCCAGAAGTTCAAGCCGGCGGCCTCGATCGCCACCCGCACCTCGTTCGCCTCCAGCGACCGCTCGAGCAGGCGCACGACCTGCAGGTTCTCGAGCGCGCCGCCCTCGTCGGGCTCCAGCAGCCAGCCGGTCTCCTCGGGAAGGATCAGCCGCCCCGGCTCGGTGCCGGTCCGCACCAGCCGGGCCGCCCGGCGGCGCCCCAGCCGGTAGGCGACGTGCGTCTCGGCGTCGGGATGCAGCAGTTCGCCGGCCAGGTCACCGGCGGGCACGTCCGCCTCCGGATCCAGATCGATCATCCGGGGTTGCAGGTGCGCGGCCTCCCGCGCCACAACCTTGCCGACACCCCACAGGGTGGCACCGGCGAGCTGGCCCGCCCGCTCCTTCTCCAGCACCTGCGCCCCTCTGGTCACGAACCAGACGCCGCCGGTGGGTGTGGCGTCGGTGTCGGCGAGGCTCTGCAGCAGCGCCAGCGCGCTCCCCGCGGCGTGCCTGGTGTCGCCGGCCAGCTCCTCGGTAGTGGCACCCGCGCCGTGGCCGTCGAGGGCCATCAGGTGCACGACGCCGCAGAGCGGGACGTCGCCGGGGAGCGCCTCCAGCAGCGCCCGCCACGAGTCGCGCCGCTCCGGCTCCACCTCCTGCCGGCCGACGCTGGATGTGCCCGGCGGGGTACTGCCCGCCGAAGCGGTGCCGGCCAGCACGACGGTCTGGTTGCGGGCCGCCAGCTCAGCAGCCAGGCCGTCCGCCACGCCGTCGCCGTCGGCAGCGATCACCCAGAGCCCCGCAGGCTCGGTCACCTCGGCAGGTCCCGCGGCGATGATGACGCCGCGGTCGGGCGTCGCCGTCGCATCGCCCGTCTCCAGACCCAGAACCTCGGAGCCGATGAACCCCGCGTCGGCCAGCGCCCGGCGCCACACCGCCGGGCCGGCCAGGGCGTGATGCGGGCGGTAGTCGTCGGCGAACCGCCACCAGCCGTCGAGCTGGCCGAACGTGAGGTCCAGCCAGCCCTGCCCGCGCAGGTTCTCCAGCGCCACCAGCTGGCCCGACGGCGCCAGCACCTCCCGGCAGTGCGCCAAGGTCTCGGGCAACAAGCGCGTGGCGTGCAGCACGTTGGAGGCGATCACCAGGTCGTAGCCGTGCCGGTCGAAACCCTGGGTGACCGGATCGACCTCGATGTCCAGCACCCGGTAGTCGATCCCCGCCTCGGCCCCGCCGAACTGCGCCTCGGCCTCGGCGAAGAAGCCCGCGGAAATGTCCGTGTAGACGTAGTCGAGACGGCCCTCGGGAAACTCGGGCAGGACGGCGGCGGTCGCCGATCCCGTGCCGGCCCCGACCTCCAGCACGCGCAGCCGCCGCCCGCCGGGCAGGGCGCTGAGGAGTCTCGCCACGGCGTCGCGCAGCATCCGGTTGGCGGCACGGGCCACCGGCGCCTTGCGGTAAAGGTCGGCCGCGGTGGGCTCTCCGCTGCTGAACAGCAGGGTCAGCGGGTCGGCGCCACCCACCAGCACGTCGGCCAGCGCGCCCGCCGAGCGCCGGAACAGCCCGACCTCGTTCGAGCCGTGCGGGTACTGGGCGGCCATCCAGTCCGCGAATCGCTCGGGGTCGGCCGGCACCTCAGCGGGGAGCGGATCGTCCGCGCCGACCACCACACCGAAGCCGTCGCCCTCGTTCTCCAGCACGCCCGCGGCGGCCAGCAGTTCGAGCATCCTCCTGAAGAGCTTGCGATGCTCCTCGGCAACACCGAGCCGCCGCCGCAGCGGTTCGGGATCCAGTGCCTCGCCCGCTCGCCGCTCCCAGCCCATCCCCTCGAGGGTCACCAGCGCGTACGACCACGCCAGGCGCTCCAGGTCGCCGAGCAGCGCGGCCCGCCCGGCGGCGTCGACCCCCTCGGCCGCCAGGTATGCCGAGAACGGATCCGACTCGGCTGCCACGGCTGCAGGGCTGGGCAGGAAATCAGCGGGGGGACACGCCGGCGCCAGGTCGCGATCGCGCCAGACGACCTCGTACAGGAGATCCTTCACACCCTCGGTCGCCGAGAGCAGCGCCGCCCGCGTCGCCCGCTTGACCGTGTAGCCGCTGAGGCCGCCGATCTCGACGCCGTCGGGGGTGTAGATCCGCAGATCCCCGGAAATGACCTCCAACGGCCCGTCACCCGAGGTCGCCGCTTCGCTGGGCGGCCTGAGGCGGGCGTGGCAGAACACCCGCTCCGGCAGCGACTCGGCCAGCCAGAAGCGATCGCAGCCGAACACCAGGTAGGCCCCGTCGTCCTCGAGGCCGGACCGCCTGCGCGCCGTGGCCACCACCTGGAGGCAACCGTCGAGCAGAACCGGATGCACCTCCGCGGTGCGCCGGTCCACCGACTCCGGCAGCACGACCTCGCCGGCGGCCTCGCCGTCGCCGGACCACAACGCCCGCAGGGTGCGGAACCGTGGACCCAGGTGCACGCCCTCGTGGGCCTTGGAGCGGTAGAAGGCGGAGACGTCCTCCGGAGTGAGACCGGCGGTGAGCGCCTCGGGGTCGATCCGGGCGCGCTCCGGCGGAGCCGCTTCGACCCCCGCGCGGCCCTCGGCGTGGAGCGTCCAGGCTTCCTCTCCCGCTCCCCTGCTGAAGACTTCGAAGTGGCGCCGCGACGCGCCTCCTGCGTCCTCCAGGAGGAGCTGGAGGTCCGTGGCGGGCTGCGCCGGGGCGTCCTCCCCCTCCCCGTCGGGGAGAACCAGCGGGCTGCGCAGTTGCAGGTCCTCGACGACGATCGACCCGCCGCCTTCGGGCCGGACGGCCGAGGCCGCCATGGCGCCGAAGAGTGCGCCCGGCGCCAGCACGCGACCGAACACTCGGTGGTCGTCCAGCCACGCCGGATCCGCGGCCGAGATCTCCGTGGCAAAGGCGGTCTCGCCGCGCGGGGACTCGTGCCGGGCGCCCAGCAGCGGGTGGTCGCCGGCGGACCGGCGCCGGCGTGTGCCGGTCACCCAGTGGCGGCGGTGCTCGAAGGGGTAGCCGGGCAGGGAAACGCGGCGCCGGGACTCGCCGGCGAACAGGCCTTCGAAGGTCACCGCCGCCCCGGCCTCGTAGAGGCGTGCGACCGCCTCGACGAAGCCGCTGCCTGCCGCCGGATCAGCCGGCTGCCCGCCGGGCGGCCTCCGGAGGCTCGCCACCGAGAGCGGTTGGGCGGGCACCCCGTCCGGCCAGCACATGAGGACCATCGGCCCCAGGACGGCGTGCGGGCCGATCTCCACGACGAGTTCCACCCCTTGATCGGCCAGGGTCTCGACCGAGTCCCGGAACGCCACCGGTGCCCGTGCCTGCCGGCGCCAGTAGGAACCGTCGAGCGGCGCGTCGGGGCCCACCAGGCGGCCCGTCATACTGCTCACCAACCCGCACGACGGCGCCGCCGCGGCGAGGGTGGCGACGACCGCCTCCAGGTCGTCCAGCGCCGGCTCCACCAGGGCGCTGTGGTAGGCGGGGCACGGCGGCAGCACGGTGGCCCAGAGCCCGTCGGACTCGAAGCGGTCCACGAGGGCGCGGACCGAGGCGGCGGGGCCGCTGATGACCTGCTGGGCACCGTTGTCGGCGGCGATGCTGACACCCTCTCCCCCGGTCGCCGCGTTCTGCTCCGCCACCGCGACCTCCACGCGTTCGGCGGGTGCGTACACCGCGGCCATCGCCCCGTCGGAGCCCAGCGCGCCCATGAGTTCGCCGCGCGCCGCCGCGAAGCGGAGCCCGTCGCTGAGCGTGAAGACGCCGGCGGCCTGCGCTGCGGCGATCTCGCCGAGGCTGTGCCCCAGGACGACATCGGGACGGACTCCCAGGCTCGCCCACAGTGCCGTCAACGCGCACTCCAACGCGTAGATCGCCGGCTGCGTCCAGGCGGGATCGTCCAGATCTTCCGTCGCCGAGCGCCCGAACATGACATCGAGCAACGAGACGCCGCGCCGGTCGCGTAGCTCCCGGTCGCAGCGGTCCAGGACCGCACGCACGACCGGCTCGCAGCGGTACAGCGCCTCGCCCATGCCGACCCACTGGCTGGCCTGGCCGGTGTAGACGAACGCCAGCTTGCGCCCCGCCCGGGGAGCCGCCTCCTCCACTGCGCCCTCCCCGACCTCGGACACAGCCAGCGCCTCGAGAGCCGACCGCAGTGAGGCGGCGTCGCTGAAGGTCACCGCTGCACGATGCGCGTGGTGTGCGCGGCCGGTGCCCGCTGTCCAAGCCATGTCGGCGAGCAAGGCACCGTCGACCGGACCGTCCGGCCCCTGCGCTGCGGCCTGCCCCTCCAACCACCCCACGTAGCGCCCCGCCAAGTCCCCGAGGGCCTGGGGGGTCCGGCCCGAGAGAGGCAGCAGGCGCTCGGTCCGAGCCGCGCAGCCGTCGGGGGCGGGAGCTTCGCCGCCCGTCTCCGGCGCCGGGCGAGCTTCCGGCGCGCCTCGGCGGTCGCACTCGTCTGGGTCCGGACGTTCGTCAGTGGTCCCCGGCACCGTCACCGCGACCGGGCGCGACGGGCCGGCGGGCCAGCCGGCACCGTTCGCGGATGCGGGCATCCCGTAGCCCTCGACCACGACGTGGGCGTTGGTTCCCGACCAGCCGAACCCGCTGACACCGGCCAGGGGCGGTCGATCACCGGCACTCGGCCACGCCGTCGCCTGCGACGTCACCCGCAGTGGCAGCGTCTCCCAGTCGATCTCCGGTGAGGGTGTCTCGAAGTTGCGGTGCCGCGGGATCACTCCCCGGTGCATCGCCAGGGCGACCTTGATGAGGCCGGCGACCCCCGCGGCTGCCTCCAGATGGCCCATGTTCGTCTTGACCGAGCCGATCAGCAGCGGCCGCTCGGGCGCACGAGTGGGCCCGAAGGCGTTCGCAACCGCCCGCAACTCGATGGGGTCGCCGACCGGTGTGCCCGTGCCGTGGGCCTCCAGGTAGTCGACCTGTGCGGCCGTGACGGCCGCCCGGCGCAGCGCCTCGGCGATGACGAGTTCCTGTGCCTCCCCGTTCGGGACTGTCAGCCCGGCGCTCGCCCCGTCCTGGTTCAGCGCCGAACCCTTGATCACGCCCCAGATCCGGTCGCCGTCGGCTTCCGCCTCGTCCAGCCGCTTGAGGACCAGGATCCCGCAACCCTCGCCCCGGACGTAACCGTCGGCGGCCGCGTCGAACGTTGCGCACCGGCCGTTGGGCGACAGCATCCCGGCGATGGCGCGCATCTCGAACAGCCGCCCGGAGAGGATGGCGTGCACCCCTCCTGCCAGCGCCAGGTCGGCCTCACCGCGCTGCAGACCGACCACCGCCTGATGCACTGCCACGAGCGACGACGAGCAGGCCGTGTCCAGGGCGATCGCCGGTCCCTGCAGTCCGAGCGCGTAGGCGACCCGCCCGATCGCCGTGTTGAACGACGTGCCGGTGACCGAGTAGAGGCCGGCCGCGGGCTCCGTGGTCTCGAAGGCGTCGACGATGAGCCCCCGGTACTCGTTGTTGCTGATGCCGGCGTAGACGCCGGTGCGCGTGCCCGCCAGCCGATCCGGATCGATCCCCGCGTCCTCCAGGGCGCGCCAGCTCGTCTCCAGCATCAGCCGCTGCTGCGGGTCCAGCAGGTCCGCCTCGACCGGCGAGATCCGGAAGAACGGTGCGTCGAACTGGTCGATCCCGTCCACGAAGGCGCCGAAGCGGCAGGCCTCGCTCTCGACGGCGTCGCCGAACAGCTCCCCGACCCGGCCCACACCGGACCCCGGAACGCCTTCGCTGACGGCGTTCCCTCCTTCCTCCAGCAGGCGCCAGAAAGCCTCGAGGCCCCCCGCGCCGGGGAACCTGCAGGCCATGCCGACGATCGCGACCGGCTGCTCGGAGGGGCGCCCCGGGCGGCTCAAGGCCGCGGGCTCAGCGACGGGGGGCTGCGCACCCACGCCGCAACCGACCGGATCATTCATTTCGAAGTCCCTGCATGAGCCTCGGCGCGCAACACGTACGCCAATCCTACGGCCCGGTCGCACGCTCTCCGGCCGCTCGCCGCCGGCACAGCACACGGTAACCTTCCGCTCCAGTCGCTCCCGTCGAGCGGACGGCGTCCGCTCGACGAAGAACCGCGCAGAAGGGCCGGGCAGGTGACCGACGACCCCTCAAACCCATGGGCCGTTCCCGAGCCGCTCGAGACCGTCGATGCCCGCATGGACGACGGCACCGTCATCACCGTCCGCCGCCACGGCAACCCCGACGGGCGACGGCTGGTGCTGAGCCATGGCAACGGGCTGGCGATCGATCTCTACTACCCGTTCTGGTCGCTCCTGACCGGCGACTTCGACATCATCGTCCACGACCTCAGGAACCACGGTTGGAACAGTGTGGGCGAACTGCGGGATCACACGGTGCCGACCTTCGCGCACGACCACGACAGCATCCTGGAGGCGATCGACGACAGCTTCGGAGAGAAGCCGAAGGCCGGTGTCTTCCATTCGGTCTCGGCTCTCGCAGCCCTGCTCTCTCCGGCGAAAGGCGGCGGATACTCGGCGCTCGTCCTGTTCGATCCGCCCCTCTGCCAGCCGGGGAAGGGCCACTACGAATTCGAGACGGCCGCCAAGCAGATCTCGGCACTGGCGCGACGCCGCTCGGCACGGTTCGCCACCGGCCAGGCTCTGATCGACCTCGTGCAGTTCATGCCGGCGTTCCGTGGCGCCGTGCCGGGGATCGCCGAACTGATGGCGTCGACGACGCTCCGTGAGGACCCCGAAGGCGACGGATACGAGCTGCGTTGCCCGCCGGAGTACGAGGCGCAGATCATCGACTACGCCAATGTCTACGCCGTGTCGGTGGAGTTCGGGGAACTCATGTGCCCCGTGAAGGTGATCGGCGCAGATCCGACAATCCCCTACTCGTACCTGCCGACACTCGACCTCAGCGACATTCTCAGCGTCGACTACGACTTCCTGCCCGACGCGACCCACTTCCTGCTGCTCGAGCAACCCACCGAATGCGCCGAAATGCTGCGGGAGTTCCTCGACTCGCTCCCCAGCACCTGACACCGTCAGGATGAGCTTCCCGCGTAGCGCGGGCCCGCTCTCGTCCCGTCGTCCGACGGAAGTTCCGATTTGGTAGACCAATCTATGCTGATTTGGTAGATCGGATTGTTCCGATTTGGTAGATCAGACTGTTCCGATCTGGTAGACTCAGGCGGTGGACCCAGAGCCCGCGGATGCTATGGACGCGGTGGCCGCAACGCTGACGCCCGCGGGGTACAAGCCACGAATCGCCGAGAGGAATGCCGCCAGGATCCTGCGGACGGCCCGAGCGTTGCTCATCGAAGGCCCCAAAGGTTGCGGCAAGACCTGGTTGGCGAAGCGACTCGCCCGGAGCGAGGTACTGCTCGAACAGGACCACGCGGCCTCCGGTCTGGCCCAGGCGGAGCCCGCACGGGTACTTGAAGGCGCAACCCCGCGCCTCATCGATGAATGGCAACGCGTACCGCCGCTGTGGGGGGCCGTGCGGGGCGCCTGTGATGCCCGCGCCAAACCCGGCCAGTTCATTCTCACGGGCTCGGCCACCCCCGCGGACGACATCACCCGGCATTCGGGGGCACTACGCATCCAGCGGCTCACCCTGCGCACGATGTCACTTGCCGAGCAGGGGGTCTCGTCGCAGGCCGTGTCGCTGGCGGGCCTCCTGGCAGGGGAGCCATGCGCCGCCGGCCCGACCGGGCGCGGCGTACCCGAGATGGCGGAAATCGTCTGTAGGGGAGGCTGGCCGGGCTTCGGCCCGGACCTGTCGACCGGTGATATCAGCGATGCTCTCCGCAGCTACCTCAACGACATCGCCCGCACCGACATCAGTCAGATGGACGGCGTGAGACGCGACCCGCAGCGTGTGAGGGCATTGCTGCTCTCTCTGGCACGCAACGTCGGCACGGCGGCAAGTCTGAACAAGCTCGCAGCCGAAGCCGGAACGGTATCCCTCGGCCGCCACTCGGCCCGCGACTACCTCGACGCGCTCGAGCGTCTCCACATCGTGGAACCACTGCCGGCGTGGCCGACGCATCTACGTTCGCGCTCACGACTGCTGACCAGCCCCAAGCACTACTTCTGCGATCCGTCTCTGGCCACCGCCGCGCTGAGGGTCACCCCCGACGGCCTGCTGAATGAGACCGACGCTCTCGGCCTGTTCTTCGAGTCGCTCGCAATCAGAGACTTGCGCACCTATGCCCAGGCGACGGGCGCGGAGGTCTACGGCTTCCGCGACGCAGCAGGGGTCGAGGCCGACGCCATCGTGGACGGCGGCGACGGGCGCTGGATCGCAGTCGAGGTCAAACTCGGCGGCACGGACAACCTCGAGAAGGCGGCTCGCTCGCTACTGAGGGTTGCCTCGAAGGTGGACGAGTCCCGGAAGGGAACGGCGGCCGCCCTCGTCGTCGTCACCGCTGCCGACGGGTACGCCTACCGCCGCCCCGACGGCATAACGGTCGTGCCGATCTTCACTCTCGGTCCCTGAGGCAGAACGCCCGGCGACGGGACGGCTCGGTCGGCACCGGCGATAGCGTGGCGGCTCTGTGGATTACTCCGGTCCGGCAAGGGCGCAGAGCGCATGACGACGGACTCTGAGCGCGCATGGGGCTGAGCGTCACCGTCCTGGGCTGCTCCGGCTCCTACAGCGCTCCGGGCCTGGCCTGCACCGGCTACCTCGTCGAATCGGAGGGGACCCGGGTCTGGCTGGACGCGGGACCCGGCACCCTGGCGAACCTGCAGCGCCACTGCACGCTCACCGAGATCGACGCCATCGTCGTCACCCACGAGCACCCGGACCACTGGCTCGACCTGGCGATGGCCTACGTCGCCTGCCGCTACTTCGTGGACCGGGCGCCGATGCCCGTCTACGGCACTGCCGGCACGCACGCGCTGGCGCAGGCCCTCGCAGGCGCCCACGACCTGGCGCCCACGATCGACTGGCGCTTCATCACCGATGCGGACCGCGTCACCATCGGCGACCAGCAGTGGCGGTTCTCCCGCACCGACCATCCGGTGGAGACCCTCGCTCCCCGGGTGGACAGCGGCGGGCGCTCCTTCGCCTTCTCCGCCGACACCGGCGAGGATTGGTCGTTCGCCAGCCTCGGCGAAGGGATCGACCTGGGCCTCTGCGAGGCCACGTTCCTGCACCAGGACCTCGTGACATCGTCCCGGCACCTCAGCGCCCGGCAGGCGGGGGCCATGGCCGCCGAGGCCGGCGTGGGGCGGCTCCTGCTCACCCACCTGGCGCCAGGCTCCGACGCGCCGGCGTTCGGGCGGGAAGCAACCGAGGCGTTCGGCGCCCCGGTGGAACTCGTCGAAGTCGACCGGCGCTACGAGGTCTGAGCCCGGGATCGGACCCAAACCTCGATCACGCGCGCGGTAGACCGCTACGAGGAGACCGAGAAGGCTGCTCGACAGGCGGTTCGCGGCCCGGAGCCGCCTACAGTGAGCCGCGCGGCGCGATCCACTCAGTCCGTTGGCCGGTCACCTCGGCAATGGTGTCAAAATCCTTGTCGTAGTGGAGCACGACGAGATCGTTGACCTCGGCAACGGCGGCGATCAGCAGGTCGGTGATCGGGAGGCGGTGACGGCCGCTGCCGGCTAGGAACCCCTGCACTTCGATGGCGCGGTCAGTGACCGTCTCGTCGACCGGGAACGATCTCATCGCCCGCAACTCCTCGCGCAACAGGGCGTGCTCGACGTCGTTGCGCGCGCTGAAGAGCAACTCCAGATCGATGATCGGGCAGGTCGCGACCTCCGAGGCGGGATACAGGGGCGCGAGCCGCTCGGCAACAGGACCGAGGTGGCTGCGGGCCAGGGCACTCTTGTCGAGCAGGTAGTGCGGTCCGTTCGGCAGCGTCACCGCTGCGACAATTCCCGCTGCGCGCCGCGCATGACCTCCGGATCCCCCAGATCCCCCGCCGCCAAGCGCTGGATGTGGGCGAACAGGCGGATCCGCGTGTCACGGTCGCTGAACTCCTTCAACGCCACATTCACCGTGTCCTTGATCGTCGCGCCCCCCAGCAGTTCGCGAGCACGGTCGAGGACCTCGTCGTCAACATCGATGAGACGCTTCGTCACGGCCACAGTATATCTGCATCCAGATACCCGAAGCCAATATATCCGAATCCAGTCGATAGAAATATCACACTGAGTTCTCCGATATACACACTTGCTCTGGTGTGCGGCTCAGGCCACCGCCGGCGGGGGTCGCAGGCGGTCGGCAACGGCGCGGGTCAGGCGGTCGAGGATGCCGGCCAGGATCGCCGGGCGCGCCTGGGCAGGCGCACCAGCCGCAGCGTCTGGCGGTCGGTGGCACCGAACATCTCCGAGGCCTCCACCATCGACGGCGCCACGTTCCGAAGGCCGACCTCGAAGCTGACGTCCCGCACGCCCACCAGACAGCCGGTCTCGTCCTGGATCTCCTAGCGGGCCACGCCCTGGCGGGCCATCCCCAGGGCCTCGGAGGGCTTGCGGCCGAAGATCTTCCAGAGGCCGTTCACGCCCACCGTCCGCACGGGCCCAGCCATCTCAGCGCCTCCCCGGTTCGCCCGCGTAGACCGGCACGTCCAGCGGCGCCAGCGGCGTGTTGCCCAGCAGCAGGTCGGCGGCCTTCTCGGCGACCATCATCACCGGAGCGTAGATGTTGCCGTTGGTGACGTTCGGCATGACCGAGGCATCGACCACGCTGAGAGCCTCGGTCCCGTGCACGCCCATCGACGCCGGATCCACCACGGCCGACTCGTCACGGCCCAGGCGCGCCGTTCCCGAGGGGTGCAGCGCCGTCTCCGCGTCGCGGGCAACCCAGTCGATGATCTCATCGTCGCTCCGCACTTCCGCGCCCGGCGAGAGTTCGCCGGCGTTGTAGGGCGCGAAGGCCGGCTGGCTCATGATGTCGCGGGTGACGCGCACGGTCTCCAGCCACTCGCGGCGGTCCCGGGGGGTGGAGAGGTAGTTGAACAGGATCGCCGGCTTGGCCCGTGGATCGGCCGAGCGGATCCGCACCCAGCCGCGCGAGTCGGAGTACATGGGACCCACGTGCACCTGGTAGCCGTGCCCGCCGGTGGGCGAGGTGCCGTCGTAGCGGATCGCCAGCGGCAGGAAGTGGAACATCAGGTTGGGGTAGGACTCGTCGAGGTTGCTGCGCACGAACCCGCCGCCCTCGAAGTGGTTGGTGGCGCCGGGACCCCGGCGGAACAGCCACTGCAGACCGATCCAGGGGCGCCGCCAGACCTGCAGGTGCGGCTGCATCGACACCGGCAGCTTGGAGGCGTGCTGCACGTACACCTCGAGGTGGTCCTGCAGGTTCTCACCGACGCCCGGCCGATCGGCCACGACCGGGATGTCCAGCGGCTCCAGGAGGCCGGCCGCACCGACGCCGGAGAGTTGCAGCAGCTGGGCCGAACCGAACGCTCCCCCGCACAGGATCACGCGCCCGCCTCGCACGGTGCGCGTGCGACCGCGCCGGCTGCACTCGACACCGACGGCACGGTTGCCCTCGAAGACGACGCGGTTGATGTGGGTACCGCACTCGACGGTGAGATTCGGCCTCCCCAGCACGGGGTGCAGGTAGGCCCGCGCCGCCGACAGCCGCCGCCCGCGATGGATGTTCCGGTCGAAGGCGGCGAAGCCCTCCTGCCGGTAGCCGTTCAGATCGGCGGTCAACTCGTACCCGGCCTGCTGCACGGCCTCGAAGAACGCCCCGAACAACGGGCTCGTGGCCGGGCCCCGCTCCAGAACCAGCGGACCGTCGCCGCCCCGGTATTCGTCGGTGCCCGCCAGGCACGTCTCCATGCGCTTGAAGTACGGCAGGCAGTGGCGGTAGCTCCAGGACTCCATGCCGTCGGCGGCGGCCCAGCGGTCGTAGTCGGCCGGGTTGCCGCGCTGGAAGATCATGCCGTTGATGGAACTCGAGCCACCGAGGACCTTGCCCCTGGCGTGGTAGACGCGGCGCCCGCCCATGTGCGGCTCCGGCTCGGTCTCGAACCGCCAGTCGTAGAAGCGGTTGCCGATGGGGAACGACAGAGCCGCCGGCATGTGGATGAACACGTCCCAGCGCCAGTCGCGCCGCCCGGCCTCCAGGACGAGGACGCGATTGGTGCGGTCGGCGCTCAGCCGGTTGGCGAGTGCGCAGCCGGCCGAGCCGCCGCCCACGATGATGAAGTCGTACAACTACTGCTCCCCACAGGGCGCGGGGGCCAGGCCCCCGCGCCCTGCCGGTATCAGGGTTAGGGCAGCCAGGCGCCCCACGTGTCCGCGTTGTCCGCGATCCACGCCGCTGCCGCGTCCTCGATGGACATCCCGGCGTCCAGAGCGCCGAGCATCGAGATCTGATCGGCCGCCCATGTCGGCCGCCGTGGCGGCCAGCTCGGCGCTGGGGCCGAGGCTGTGGATGGGGAAGCCTTCGGTGTTGTAGTACTGGTCGACGTTGTCGCGGTTGATCCAGACGTGGTCGATGTGGATCTCTTGTGGCACGGCGCGCCCGTCGAGGATGTCGATGAGCGCGGCCACGGCGTAGACGCCGTAGAGCTCGGGGAAGTACGCCACCGAGCCGAGGTAGCGGGTCTCCGAGGCGGGGATCTCGTTGAGGCGCTAAGCAGCGGCGAGCAGTGCAACCGTCAACGCTACGGCAGTGACGACCCACCAGTTCTTGCGTCTCGAACTCATTTGTTCTCCCTCACTCTCGTGCCCGCAGCCCGCAGCGGCCACGCACGGAACAGCGGCAATCATAATCTGGAACAGTTCCATTATTTTCGCGGTACGCCGCACATGTCCTGCACGGCGAACCGCCACGGCCGGCCCTGAGGAATAGACGGGGGATGCCGTTGCGTCCCGGTGCCTGACGGAGAATCGCCGGGGACGGGCGAGCCGGCGTCCCGGTACCGTGAGCGCCGTGATTCGCCTGTACGACACGCTGAGTCGCGAGGTGCTCGAATTGCGCCCCCGCGCCCCGGAGACGGTCTCGATGTACGTGTGCGGCCCGACGGTGTACGACGTGCCACACCTGGGTCATGCCCGCACGGCAATCACCTACGACGTGCTGTGCCGTTACCTCACCTGGCGGGGCATGGATGTCACGGTCGTGAGCAACATCACCGACGTGGACGACAAGATCATCGAGCGGGCTGCGGCAGAGGAAAGCACCGAGCAGGAGGTGGCCGCCCGCTTCAGTGATGTCTACATCCGCGAGCTCGGAGCTCTCGGCGTGGCGGAGCCGAGCGCCCGACCCCGGGCGACCGAGTACGTGTCCGAGATGGTGTCCTTCGTCGAGCTCCTGCTGGCGCGGGGCGCGGCTTACGTGATCGACGGGGCCGGCGTCTACTTCGACGTTGCCCGGTACCCCGACTACGGACGCCTGCCCGGGCGAGATCCCGAGGAGCTGCGAGAGGGTGCAGGCGCCCGGGTGGCGGTGGACAAGCGCAAGCGCGACCCGCTGGACTTCGCCCTCTGGAAAGCCGCCAAGCCCGGCGAACCCACCTGGGACTCACCCTGGATGCCGGGACGGCCGGGGTGGCACATCGAGTGCGTGGCGATGTCGTTGGGGCTGCTCGGCGAGGGGTTCGACATTCACGGCGGCGGGTCCGACCTGATCTTCCCGCATCACGAGAACGAGCGGGCCGAGGCCGAGGCCGCGGGGCGCCGGTTCGCCAGGCTGTGGATGCACTCGGCCATGGTCAACGTCGGCGGCGAGAAGATGGCCAAGTCGGCCGGCAACTTCCGCACGCTGGCCGACGTGCTGGCGCTACACGATCCCCGGGCACTGCGGCTGGCGATGCTGCAGGCCCACTACCGCTCGACGATGGAGATCGACGAAGCTGTGCTCGCCGGAGCGGCGGCCGGCATCAGTCGCCTCGACGCCTTCGCCCGGCGCGTCGGCGCGCCGGGCGAAGGCGATGCGCCCGAGCAGACCGCCGCCGCCGACGCCGCTCGAGCCGCTTTCGTCGAGTCCATGGACAACGACCTGGGCACTCCCGGCGCGGTGGCGGTGATCTTCGATCTCGTGCGTGAGGGGAACGTCAGCCTCGACGGCGGCGATGCGCCCGGGGCCATCGGGGCACTGGTGGCCGTTGGGGAGCTCTGCGGTGCGCTGGGCCTCGAAGTCGGCTCGCAGACGCCCGTGAGTCCAGCCGGGGCCGGGGGCGACGACGACAACCGGGTGCAGCGGCTCATCGACGAGCGTCACGCGGCACGCGCCGAGCGTGACTACGCCACGGCTGACCGGATCCGGGCCGAGTTGACCGACCTCGGCATCGAACTCGAGGACACCCCGGGCGGCACCATCTGGCGCAGGACGCACTGAGGCCGCCGATGCGCGATCTGCTCACCGCTGCCGCACGCGTGACCGGCGACATCGCGCTCGGCACGAGCGAACCCGTCGAGGCGCAACTCCGGCGCGCGCTGCACGCGCCGCTCGGTACCGTCCGGCGGATCGAGCGACTCGGCGAGGGCTCCTACACCACCCGGCACCTGCGGGCCGCTGTGCACCTTGCCCGCGGGGGGCAACGGTCGGTGTTCGTGAAGACGCCCTCGCCCGCTCCGGGGACGCGTCTGGTCGTCGAGGCGGCCGGTCTCACCGCCAGCGAGGTGCGCTTCTACCGGACGCTTGCGGCAAACGTTCCGGTGCAGGTCCCGGAGTGCCTGCATGCCCGTCACGACGGCACCCGCTTCATGATCGTGCTGGAGGACCTGACCGGCTCGGTAGCCTTGCCGGGCTCCACCGACGCCTGCACGGCGCGCCGGGCGCTGACGGTGATCGATGCGCTCGCAGACCTGCACGCCTTCGGTTGGGGTCGACCCCAGCGAGGCACGGCCGGGGGGTGGCTCCTGGCGCAGGTCGATCGGGAACGCTCTCTCGGCACATGGCTGCGACTCCCGCTCATGAATCGCGGGCTCGCCCTGGCCGACGGCCAGATCAAGCCGCGGTTGGCGGTCGACGCCCTGCGCTGCGCCCGGCACCACAGGTTCGTCTACGAGAGGCTCACCGAGCCCCCGCACACCCTGATCCACAACGACTGCCACATCGGGAATCTCGCCTTCGGCGCCGAGGACCGCCCGATCTTCATGGACTGGCAGATGGTGCGAGCCGGGCAGTGGGCGCGCGACGTGGCCTATTTCTGCACGCTGGCACTGGACCCCGACGATCGCCGGTCAGGAGAGGAACTGCTGCTGGATCGTTACCGGCGCCGCTTGCACGCCGCCGGGGGACCCCACCTGGATCCAACCGAGGCGCGCGAGGCCTACCGGCGTCACTCCGCCTACGCACTCGAGGCGGTGATCGTCACGCTGGCTCTCGGCGCCGCGCCGCGCGAGGTCATCGACATCTGGCTGGCGCGGGCTGCGGCGGCCGTCGAGGATCTCGAATCCTTCGAGGCTCTGGAACTTCCCGACTGAGCTCGCTCGGGGCACCGGTCGCCGCAAGGGAGCCGGTCCCTCGCGGGCGCCGAGGGTGGGGGCGGTCGCGACAGCCGAGTGGGTGGCACAATGCGGGCGGCCCGCATGGAGGGAGGTGTCCGGGTGCACAACGTTCTCGACGGTCTCCGGGTAGTGGAGGGGTCCGCGTTCGTGGCCGCCCCCTCGGGCGGCATGACGCTTGCGCAATTGGGCGCCGACGTCATCCGGTTCGACCCCGTCGCCGGGGGCATCGACTACCGCCGCTGGCCGGTGACCGGCGACGGCAACAGCCTCTACTGGGCCGGGCTCAACAAGGGCAAGCGGTCGCTGCGCGTGGACATGCGCTCGGCTGCCGGCCGGGAGCTGCTGAGCGAAGTGATCTGCGCGCCCGGTCCCGGCTCGGGCATCTTCCTCACCAATTTCCCGGCGGTGGGCTGGATGGGTTACGAAACCCTGCGATCCCGCCGGGACGACCTCATCATGCTCGCCATCATCGGCAATCACGACGGCACCACCGCGGTCGACTACACCGTGAACTGCGCCGTGGGTTACCCGATGGTCACCGGGCATGCATCGAGCGGGCCCGACGTCGGCGGGATCGGCTCGGATGACGACCGACCGGTCAACCACGTCCTGCCGGCCTGGGATGTGATCTGCGGTCAGACCGCGGCTGTGGGCCTGCTGGCCGCCGAGCGCTATCGCAGCCGGACCGGTGAGGGGCAACTCGTCACGCTGGCTCTGTCCGATGTTGCCCTCGGTGTGGTCGCGGCCCTCGGCCACGTCGCCGAGGCACAGATTCTCCGAGCCGAGCGCTCCCGCATCGGGAACGACCTCTACGGCGCCCTCGGCCGGGACTTCCGCTGTGCGGACGGGCGGCGGGTCATCGCCGTGGCGATCAGCCCGAAGCAGTGGCGGGCGCTGTGCACCGCGTGCGGGATGGAGGATGCAATGGCCGACCTCGAAAGAGAGACGGGCCTCGACCTTGCCCGCTCCGAGGGTGATCGCTTCCAGGCCCGCCAGGAGATATTCGACGTGATCGAGGCTTGGTGCGCTCGCTTGACCTTCGCCGAGGTGGCCGAGACGTTCGAGCGGAACGATGTCTGCTGGGGCCCCTACCAGACCTTCGGGGAACTCGTGGCGGCCGACCCACGCTGCTCGGTCGCCAACCCGTTGTTCGCCCCGGTCACGCATCCGGGTGTGGGCGACGTCCTGGAGGCTCGCTCGCCGCTGCGGTTCGATGGACTGACCCTCGGCGACCCCGCACCCGCGCCCCGCCTCGGTCAGCACACCGATGAGATCCTCGGCGAGTGCCTCGGGCTGTCGGCGACCGAGATCGGCCGGCTGCACGACGCCGGCGTCGTCGCCGGTCCCGACTCATAGGCCATCCACCGGCGCCCATCGACCACAGGAGGGAGCGGTCATGACCGCACGAATCGGAGTCATCGGCACCGGGTGGTGGGCGACGCGGGCGCATCTCCCGGCCATCGCCGCGAATCCCGACGCCGAACTGGTCGCCATCGCCGACCCCGACGAGGCGAACCGGAGCCGCGCCGCCGAAGTGTTCGCACCGCCGGCGACCTACGACGACCACCGGGACATGCTCCGGGCAGAGCAACTCGACGGCGTGGTCGTGGCGGTGCCGCACACGCGGCACTTCGACATCGCCCGAGACGCCCTCCGGCACGGCTTGCACGTGCTGGTGGAGAAGCCGATGGTGCTGCGGAGCGACCACGCCCGCGAGCTGCTCCGCACCGCCGGCGAGGGTGGCCGGGAGATCATCGTGGGCTATCCGTGGCATTACAACGAGCAGGTCAACCGGGCACGCCAGTGGATCGCCTCAGGTGCTATCGGCGACCTTCTCTACGTCCACTCACTGTTCGCATCCATCGTCTGGGAGTTGTACCGGGGCGACGTGGAGTTGGTCGCCGACGAGATGGGTTACACGGTCAACCCCACCGGGAAAGACACGTACAGCGACCCGGCGCTGTCCGGCGGCGGCCAGGGAGTAACCCAGATCACGCACTCCGGCGCGCTGCTGCTGCACATGACAGGCCTCGAGCCTGCCGAGGTGTACGCCCAGATGCACAACCACGACCTGCAGGTCGACCTCGTCGACGCCCTCAGCGTGCGCTTCGAGGGTGGCTGCCTGGGGACCATCGGTTCCACCGGATCGACGGTTCGGACCCAGGAGGAGGTCCTGGAGTACCGGCTCTACGGCACGGGCGGCCACATCCTCTTCGACGTGATGAACGAGCAACTCGTGATGTACCGAGCGGACGGCTCGACGGAGCAGAGCCCACCTTGCCCGCCCGCCCCGGCAGGTCGCGACTACTCCACCGGCTACCCCGAGGAAGGCCCGCTCGACAACCTCGTCGAGGTCATCGGAGGAGGGCCGAACCGCTCCCCCGGGCGTCTCGGCGCCCGCGTCGTGGCCATGCTGGAGGCCGCCTACGCCTCCGCATCCGACGGCACACGACACCACGTAGCCCCCACCGACCCGTAGCTGCCCAGCCGGCGACAGACCCCCGAGGGACGGGGCGCCGAGGCTACCGCATGAGGTAGCGGTCGATCACCTCGTGGTTGATGGTGAGACCCCACCCGGGCCCCTCGGGGATGGGCACCCAGCCGCCCTCCTGCTCGATGGGCTCGGTCACCAACTCGTACTGCATCGGTGACGGGTTGGGCTTGAGTTCGAAGACCACACCGTTGTCGCAGCTGGCGTAGAGGTTCGCGGCGGCAGCGGTGTTGATGGCACTCGACCAGGAGTGGGGCGTGAACCGCACGCTGTGGGCGTTGGCGAACTCGACGATCTTCTTGAACCCGGTGACGCCTTCGGCCTTGCCGGGATCGGGCATGACGATGTCGGCCGCGCCCAGCTCGATGAGTTCCTTGAAGGCCCGCAGCGTCCATTCCTTCTCGCCGGTGGCGACGGGCGTCCGGATGGACTCGCGGAGGCGGATGTAGCCCTGGATGTCGTCCTGCGGCAGCGGCTCCTCGATCCAGTACAGGTCGTACGGCTCGAAGGCCCGGGCCATGGCGATGGCGTGTGACGGCGTCCAGCGCACGTGCGTGCCCACGTCCACGATCACGTCGATGTCCGGACCGACGGCGTCGCGGATGGTCGACACCACGGCCAGGTCGCGCTTCGGGTCGCGCCCGAAGCACGTCTCGGGGCTCTTCCCCCAGCCCCCCTTGACAGCGGTGTAGCCGCGGGAGGCGTAGTCGGCGAACTCCTCGCCGGTGGCGTCGAGGTCCTCGGTGTCGAAGATGACACTGGCGCAGGCCCGCATCCGATCCATGCGCTTGCCGCCTAGGAGTTCGTAGACCGGCACGTCCAGGATGCGCCCCTTCAGGTCCCACAGGGCCATGTCCACGGCGCTGATGGCGAAGCTGGCGATGCCGCCGTTCCCGTACCACCAACTGCGGTCCCGCATGGCCTGCCAGAGCCGCTCCACGTCTCGGGCGTCCTCCCCGATCAGCAGTGGTGCGAACCCCTCCTCAACCACGACCCTCGTGGCCAGGGCGGCCTCGGGGAACTGGGCGATGCACTCTCCCCATCCCACGGCACCGTCGGCGTTCGTGACCTTGGCGATCGTCACGTAGCGGCTCTTGTTGCTGTCGTGGGGCTCGGGATAGTGCAGCGGGAACGCTTCGACAGTGTGTATTCGCATGGGTCGGCACTCTACGCGGTGCACTGGCTACGCGCCCCAATGAGGAGCGGAGAGCGCACCCGACGATATAAATGCGCCATATAGGCGCAGTAGCAGTAGAGTGCCCGATCGGATCGGCGCGGGTTTCACCCGTTGCTGCTCTGTACGAGGGGAAGGAGAGCTTCGGTCCGCGCGAGGCGATGCCACAGCTCTCTGCCGGCGCGTCGCCGGCCCCCTGACCGCACCGAGGACAAAGGAGAGCACTGATGATGCTCCGCAAGCTCTTAAGACCATTCGCCATTGCGCTGGCAGTGGCCCTCGTGGCTGCTGCGTGTGGTGGTGACGATGAGGAGGACGCAGCGCCTCCCCCACCCCCACCACCGGCTGAGGCGGTGGATGAGGCGCCGCCTGCGCCGCCTGTTGATGCGGGTGGTCCGTCGGATGCGCCGGGTGGTCCGTTTACGTTGAATGTGGGCGGTACGGGGTATGCGATGCCGGGTCCTGCGGGCGGGATCCTGGGCGGGTTGCCCCCCGACGAGGTGTTCCCCTGGACCTACGATTTCGACACGGCGACTTTCGCGGCGGGAAGCAGCCCGGCCGCGCCGTTCGATCCATCGATCCGTTCGGCTTCCCAGGACTACGAGATCGCCTGGGTGAGCGGCTGGGCCGCCCTGGAGTTCTCCCAGTTCATCGCGGACTCCATCGTGAGCACAGCCGACGCCTCCGGTGTGCACGTGGGCGCTATCTGTGACAGCGAGTTCGATCCCGAGAAGGCTCTGGCTTGTGCGGAGACCGTCGCGGAGAGCGATCCGGATGCGGTGATCTTCGGGAACTGGCGCAGCGAGGCCGCTGAGTCGTCCATGGAGGTCTTCGACGATGCGGGTATCCCG
>CAZTZI010000225.1:0-15365 GCA_964618115.1 uncultured Acidimicrobiales bacterium | reverse complement strand
CTCCCGCCCCGCGAGCCGGCACCGCCGGCGCAGGAACCGGTCGTGGCGGCGGCCGGGCGGGTGGAGCCGTCGGTCGTCCTGTTGCAGACCTCGCAGGGGCAGGGCTCGGGCATCATCTACGACGAGACCGGGCTCGTCCTCACCGCCGCGCATGTCGTCGAGGGGGCCGAACCCCTGGAGGACCTGTTCGGCGCGGAGGCCGGTGGACCGGGCGGTCTGCGCGGCGAGGATCTGGACCTCGATCCCTCCGACGGGCTCGACGGCCTCGACCTCCCGGAGTTCGATGACGAGGGTCCCGCGTCCGGCGACTTCCCCGATGTCGTGGTGCAACTCGCCAGCGGTGTGCGTACCGGCGGCAGGGTGCTGGCCGCGAATCGTGAACTCGACGTGGCGGTCGTGCAGATCGACTCGTCGCTGGATCTGACCGTCGCCGAGATCGGCTCCCTGTCGACGGTCGAGGTGGGGCAGACGGCGGTGGCGGTGGGGAGCCCCTTCGGAATGGAGAACGTCGTCACGGTCGGGGTGGTGAGTGCGGTGAACCAGGTTCTGGGTGGCGAGGACATGCCGCCTCTGGGCATGATCCAGACCGACGCTCCCATCAACTTCGGCAACAGCGGTGGCGCCCTCGCCGATCTGCAGGGGCGGGTGATCGGCATGAACGTGGCCATCCAGTCCACGCTCGGTGGTGGGAACATCGGTGTCGGATTCGCCACACCCATCGAGGTGGCCATATGGATCGCCGAGGAGTTGCGAGCCGGGCGCGAGGTGCGCTTCGGCTTCCTGGGGATCACCGGCTACACCCCCGCGCTGGGTGACCCGGGGGCGATCGTGGCGTCGGTGACGCCCGATGGACCTGCCGAAGCCGCCGGGATGCTGGTGAACGACCGGATCGTCAGCTTCGACGGCCAGCCGGTGGGGTCGATGGACGAGCTGGCGGTGGCGGTGCGTCTGCGGGCGCCGGGCACCGAGGTGACCGTGGAGGTGATCCGCGACGATCTGCTCATCCGGCTGTTCATCCCGCTCGGCGACCGTGGCGACTCGCTCGACATCGACGTCGGGAGCGAACCCACCGATGAGACCGAGCCCTAGGCGCCGGCGGCGGAGAATGCTGCGGCACACCCGAATCGTCATTCCGGTGGAGGCCGGAATCCACCGGCCGGCGACCCGATCCGGATTTCCCGTGGATCGCCCGGAACGCTCCCGAGCACCGCTGGGAGTCGGATGACACAGCAGCGGGCCGCCGCCGGCGGCCAGCACGGGACGTCCCGCTGGCGCCCGCGCCTGGCCAAGGCGCGCGCTGCTCTCGGCGAGAGGCTCGGTTCGGCGCTGGCGCGCCGGGATCTGGACGACGGCACCTGGGAGGCGCTCGAGGAGGCCCTGCTGGGCGCCGACGTGAGCCTCGACATCGCCGAGGACCTGCTGGGGAGACTCCGCAGCGACGTCGCCGAGCGTCGCATCAGCGACCCGCAGGAGTTGCGCACCCTGCTTGCCGGCGCCATTTGCGACCTGATGCACAGCGCCGACGGCGAACTCGACCGATCGGGCTCCCCGGCGGTCTGGCTCCTGGTGGGGGTCAACGGCTCGGGCAAGACCACGACCACCGGAAAGCTGGCGCACGCGGAGGTGGCCGCGGGCCGGCGCGTGGTGCTGGCCGCCGGCGACACCTTCCGTGCCGCGGCAACCGAGCAGCTCGCCGCCTGGGCCGACCGGGCGGGGGCGTACCTGGTGCGGGGCAATCCCGGCGGTGACCCTGCTGCGGTCGTCTTCGACGCCATCTCGCATGCGGCCGCCGCCGGCGCCGACCTGGTCATCGCCGATACCGCGGGGCGCCTGCACACCAATCACAACCTGATGGGCGAGCTGGCGAAGATCCGCAGGGTGGCCGCCAAGGCGCCGGGCCGGTTGCGCGAGGTACTGGTCACCCTGGACGCCACGACCGGCCAGAACGGGCTCGCCCAGGCGCGGACCTTCGGCGAGGCGGCAGGTGTCACGGGCGTGGCGCTGACCAAGCTGGACGGATCGGCCAAGGGCGGTTCGGTCCTCTCGGTGCGGGCCGAACTCGGCGTGCCCGTCAAGCTGGTCGGTCTCGGCGAGGGAACCGGCGACCTGGTCCCGTTCGACGCGGCGGCCTTCGCAAGCGCCCTCGTCGGCACCGAGGAGACCTAGGCCGATGTTCGAGACCCTCAGCGGCCACCTCGAGGAGGTCTTCGCCCGCCTGCGCCGCAAGGGTCGCCTGCGCCCCCAGGACATCGAGGAGGCTCTCGCCGGGGTCCGCCGGGCGCTGCTGGCGGCCGACGTGGCCACCGAGGTCACCGCCGCGTTCCGGGACCGGGTGCGCGAGCGGGCCCTGGCCACCGATCTGCACCGCGCCCTGAACCCGGCCCAGCAGGTGGTCCGGATCGTGCAGGAGGAGTTGGTCGCCACGCTCGGCGGCGAGGCGATGTCGATCTCGTTCGCATCGCGGCCGCCGACGGTCGTACTCCTGGCGGGGCTGCAGGGATCGGGGAAGACGACGGCGGCCGCCAAGCTGGCCCGCTGGTTCCGCGGCCGTGGCCGCAGCCCTCTCCTGGTGGGCGCCGACCTGACGCGCCCGGCCGCCGTCGAACAACTGCGCGTCCTGGCGTCGCAGATCGGCGTCCCGGTCTTCAGTGAGGCCACCGATCCCATCAGCGTCGCCGCCGCGGGAGTCGCCGAGGCGCGCCGCCTCGGCCGTGACGTCGTGGTGTGTGACACCGCCGGCCGCCAGGTCGTCGACGACGAACTCATGGCCGAGGTGCGCGGCATCTCCCAGGCGATCGAGCCCCACTACACGTTCCTGGTGCTGGATGCCATGACCGGTCAGGAGGCCGTGCGCGTCGGCGAGCGCTTCAACGAGGTTCTGGGACTCGACGCGGTGATCCTCACCAAGCTCGATGGCGACGCGCGCGGCGGCGCCGCCCTGTCGATACGCGAGGTCGTCGGTTGTCCCGTGGCCTTCGCGTCCACCGGCGAGCGCGTCGGCGACTTCGAGCCCTTCCGGCCCGACCGCCTGGCGGGGCGGATCCTGGGGATGGGCGACCTGCTGTCGCTGGCCGAGAAGGCCGAGGCGGCGTACGAGGGCGAGCAGGCCGCCGAGGCGGCCGATGCCGCCGAACGTGTCCTCGCCGGCGATTTCACCCTCGACGACTTCGCCGAGCAGATGCGCCAGATGCGCAAGCTGGGCGGGTTGGGTGATGTGCTCGCTCATCTGCCGAGCGAGCAGGCGGCGCAGGCGGCCGAAGCCGGTGTCGACGATCGCCGACTTGCTCGGATGGAGGCCGTCATCTGCTCGATGACGCCTGCCGAACGCGCTCAGCCCGCCATCATCGACGGTTCGCGGCGCCGCAGGATTGCCGCCGGAAGCGGCACGACGACCGCGGACGTGGCCGAATTGCTGCGCAACTTCGGCGCCGCCCGCAAGATGATGCGCAGTGCCCGGGTGGCCGGGGGACGCCGCAGGGCGAAGGGATCGAAGGGCCGCAAACCCAAGGGCTCGGGGCGCGTCACGCCGGCGGGCGGCACGCGGACGAGGACCGCCTCGGATCTGCTCGAGCGGCTCGAGCCACGCGACTCGCCGGATCGGCAATCGGAACGATCCGGCGGCGAACCGGGCACGCCCGGTCCCGGCCCGCTGGCCTGGCCGGGCCGCTGAGGGGCGCGCGCCCCGCCGTCGCCGGGGCGCCCGAACCCGGATATGGAACGGAGCCGATTTCCCGGCAGACTGTACCGGTGACGCCGGAGCCGGAGGGCCCGGCTGCGAATCTCCGGCGACGACCGCCGGGAGAGAGGAACGAATCGTGGCAGTGCGGCTTCGCCTGATGCGGAGGGGAAAGAAGAAGCAGCCGACGTACCGGGTGGTGGCGGCCGACTCGCGGTCGGCCCGTGACGGGCGCTTCATCGAATCGATCGGCTACTACGACCCCCGCCAGGAGCCGTCGGTCGTGAGCATCGACAATGACAAGGCCTTGAAGTGGTTGCGCAACGGCGCCAAGCCCAGCGAACGGGTCGAGAAGCTCCTGAAGATCTCCGGTGCCTGGGCCGAATTCACCGGCGGCGCCTCCCGGCTCGAGGATCTCGAAGCCGCTCCCGAAGGGGCCTCATCGTGAACGACGAGGCCCGGGACATCACCGACGCTCCCCACGCTCGCGCGGTCCTCGAGCACATCGTCCGGTCGGTCGTGGAGACCCCGGAGGCGGCCCGGGTGGTCGCCGTGCCCGATGGCTCCGACATCCGCCTCGACGTGCACGTCGACCAGGCGGACATCGGCCGCGTCATCGGCCGGCGCGGCCGGGTGGCCGGCGCCATCCGCACGGTCGTGCGTGCGGCTGCGGTCAACGACGGTTGCACCGTGGTCGTCGACTTCGTCGAGCCCTAGTCCCGCCGTGGCGCATCCGGTGCGCCCCGAGGCGGACCTTCTGGAGGTCGGGCGCGTCGACCGGCCCCACGGCATCAAGGGCGAGGTCGTGGTGTCGCTCGTGACCAACCGGACCGAGCGGCTGCAGCCCGGGGCCGAGTTGCAGATCGCCGGCGCCACGCTGCGAGTGCGGCGCGCCCGCCCGTTCGGGAATCGCTGGGTCGTGGCCTTCGAGGGTTACGCAGACCGTGACGCCGCCGAACACCTGCGCTCGGCGGTGCTGCTGGCGGCCCCGCTCGAGGATCCTGCCGAATTGTGGGTGCACGAACTCATCGGCGCGGAGGTCGTCTGCGCCGAAGGGGTGGCGCGCGGCAAGGTTCTGGCCGTGCAGGCGAACCCGGCCAGCGACCTGCTCGTCGTCGACAGCGGGGCGCTGGTGCCGCTGACGTTCGTGGTCTCGGTCGAGAGTGCCGGCGACGGGTCGTCCCGTATCGTCGTCGACGCGCCCGAGGGCCTGTTCGAGCCGGCGTAGCAATGAAGATCGACGTGATCACGATCTTCCCGGCGATGATCGAGGAGTTCGCCGCGCACAGCCTCCTGGGCAAGGCCCGCACGGACGGTGCGTTCGACCTGCGGGTGCTGGATCTTCGCTCGGTGGCGGTCGATCCGCACCGTTCGGTGGATGACGCGCCCTTCGGTGGCGGCCCCGGCATGGTGCTCGCGCCCGAGCCGATCTTCGAGACCGCCGAGCGGGCCGGCGTGATGCGACCGTTGATCCTCCTCTCGCCCGGCGGTCGGCGGCTCGACCAGCGCACGGTCGCCGAGTTGGCGGCCACGGACGGGTTCTCGCTGCTGTGCGGCCGCTACGAGGGCGTCGACGAGCGCGTGCGCCGGGAACTCACCGACGACGAGATCTCTGTCGGGGACTACGTGCTGGCAGGAGGTGAGGTCGCCGCCATGGTGATCCTGGAGGCGGTCGTGCGGTTGCTTCCCGGCGTGATGGGGAACGCGGCCTCGGGTGCCGACGACTCCTTCAGCAGCGGCCTTCTCGGCTACCCGCAGTACACGCGTCCCGCGGAGTACCGCGGCATGGTCGTCCCGGACGTGCTGCGCTCGGGCGACCACGGTCTCGTCGCCCGCTGGCGCCGGGCGCAGGCGCTGGCGCGGACCTGCGAGTTGCGTCCCGACCTGATCGAGGCGAGCGGCGGCCTGAGCGATGCCGACCGGGAGCTCCTCGAGGAGTTCGGCCTCTCACCCGGCGCCTGACAGCCCGGCCGCGGCCCTGCGCTCCGGCTGCGGGTTCCCGACGCCGGGGTCGCGACCGGATCGATGACGCAGGCGAGAGCCGGGCTCGGCACCGGCGGGCCCATCCGGGCTGAGAGTCCCGGTGGCGCTGGGGCGCCGGCGCCGTATCCTGCACTATCTCGCTTCCCCGTCCAGCCTGACGCGTTCGTGATTGGAGACCGGCCATGCAGCCCACCGACCTGGTCGATGTGCAGAGCCTGCGAAGTGACGTACCCGCCTTCCGGCCCGGAGACACCGTCAAGGTGCACGTCCGCGTCGTCGAGGGCAGCCGCGAGCGCATCCAGATCTTCCAGGGCGTCGTGATCGGACGTCGCGGCTCGGGGGTCAGGGAATCCTTCACCGTCCGCAAGGTCAGCTTCGGCGTCGGCGTCGAGCGCACGTTCCCGGTGCACACTCCCAGCATCAAGCAGTTGGAGGTGGTGGCCCAGGGTCGTGTGCGGCGCGCCAAGCTGTACTACCTGCGGGACCGCGTGGGCAAGGCGGCCAAGGTTCCCGAGAGGCGCGTGGTCTGAGGGCCTGAACCGCATCGCGGCCGATGACCGTCGGCCGGCAGCGGCTCGGCCGCTGGGGCGAGAACAAGGCGGCGGCCTGGTACGTCGAGCGCGGCTGGGAGGTTCTGGACCGCAACTGGCGCGGTAGCCGCGGCGAGATCGACCTGGTGCTGCGGCGCGACGGCACCGTCGTGTTCTGCGAGGTCAAGACGCGGTCGGGGACCGCCTACGGGCACGCCGCCGAGGCCGTGGACCGGCGCAAGCAGCAGCGCATCCGCGCTCTGGCCGCGCAGTGGCTTCGCCAGTACCAGGGGTTCGCCGAATCGTTGCGCTTCGACGTGGCGTGCGTGCAGAACGGCCGGCTGGAGGTGCTGGAAGGGGCGTTCTGAGCCCGGCCCGCCGGTACAGTAAGGCCTCCGGTACGGGCTGTGGCGCAGCTTGGTTAGCGCGTTGGTCTGGGGGACCAAAGGTCCCGGGTTCAAATCCCGGCAGCCCGACTCATCAGCGGCAGTCCGGTCGGGGTCCGGGGTGCCGCTCTGCTCCTCCACGCAGGCGAGAGTCGTCGCAGATCGGCCCCCCGGGCCCCGCCCTCGCGCTGCTGTCGTGGTTGACGCGGGCTCATGCGGTTCGGGCGTTGCGAACGCTGCTTGGGGCGGGGCCGTCCGTGGGGAAGTCTTGCTAGAGTTCTGCGAAATCACCCAGATTCCACCTAGCCACGGAGGTCGGACATGCCCACGCCGCAACCCGCGATATTCGCCGAAATGGGACAGCACCAGTGGTACGTCCACCTCAGCCGGGTCGATGGCGCCGATCTGGATCACATCAAGAGCGTGATCTCCGACACCCGCGCCGCAGCCGACGCAGCCGGTGTCAACCTCGTGGTGGGTCTCGGGCCCGGCCTGCTGGCCGAACTCACCGACGATGTCCCCGACGACTTCCAGGACTTCGTGACCATCGAGTCCGACGACGGCAGCGGGCGCGAAGCCAAGGGCACCCAGGAGGAGTTGCTGTTCTGGCTGAACAGCCCCGACAAGGACAAGGTCTGGCAGACGCAGTACGACGCCCGCACCGCCCTGGCCGGCCACATGGTCGTGCCACGCGACACCAACACCTTCATCCTGGGCGACTCGCTGGACATGACCGGGTTCATCGACGGCACCGGCAACCCCGAGCCCGAGGACGAGCCCGAGGTGGCCCTCGTGCCCGACGGGTCCCCGGGCGCCGGCGGCAGCTTCATCCTCGCCCAGCGCTGGGTCCACGACCTCGAAGGCTGGAACCGGATGAGCGTCGAGGAGCAGGAGAAGGTCTTCGGGCGCACGAAGCCCGACAGCGAGCGGCTCGACCCGCAGGAGGACTTCTCGCACCTCAGCCACGTGGAACTCCGCGAGGGAGCCACCGCGGACGATTCCAAGCCGAAGCGCAACGAGATCGCCCGCCGCTCCACTCCGTACGCCTTCCACGGCGCCGTATCCGTGGTGGGCCTGTACTTCATGGCCTTCTGCCGGGAGCAGGCCCCCTTCCGTGAGCGCCTGCGGGCCATGTACGGCCTCGACGGCGCCGGCGTGCGCGACCGGTTGACGGACTTCTCCAACCCGGCGTCGGGGTCGTTCTACTTCGCCCCGTCGACCGAGGCGCTGGACGCCATGCTGGCGTAGCCACGACAACTCTGCGAGACACCGAGTTCGTGCCCCGGGTCGCTCCGGGGCACGAATCCGTTTTGGGGCAGTCCGGGGCCAGGTCCCGGCGGCTCGGGCATCACACTCGTCGCTGCGCCGCGGCGCGGGACAGGTAGCGTTGCGGCGTGTGCGGACGCTTCGTGTCGGCGAGTCCGGCTGAGGATGTAGCCGCCTATTTCGGGGCGGAACTCGACGCCGGCGCCGGCTTGGAGCCCAGCCACAACGTGGCGCCGACCAACGACGTGTACGCGGTTCTCGTGGCCGAGGGGCTCCGGAGGCTCGCCACCCTGCGCTGGGGTCTGATCCCGCCGTGGGCCTCCGACGCCAAGATCGGTAACCGCATGATCAACGCCCGCTCCGAGACCGTGGCGGAATCCAAGGCCTACCGCCGCCCCTTCCGGGCGCGTCGCTGCATCGTCCCCGCGGACGGCTTCTACGAGTGGGTGCCGGTTCCGGGCGAGCGGCACAAGCAACCCATGTACATCCAGCGGATCGATGGCGAACCACTCGCCTTCGCCGCGCTCTGGGAGCGCTGGAGGCGTCCCGAGGGCGATCCCGTGCGCTCGACGACAATCATCACCGGCCCGGCCAACGACCGGATCGCCGAGGTGCACGATCGGATGCCGATCGTGCTGCCGCCGAGCGCCTGGGAGCAGTGGCTCGACCCCGGCTTCGACGAAGCGGCGGCGCTGGGGGATCTGCTCGTGCCGGCCCCGTCGAAGTTGTTCACCTTCCATCCGGTCAGCCGCGAGGTCAACAACCCGCGCCGCAAGAGCGCTCACCTCATCGAACCCGTCGTCCTCTGAGGTCAGGTCTGGTGCGCGCGCGATCTCCCGCGGCCCGGGGCGCCGTCCCGGCCCATCCGGCACAACTCGACTGGCGCTCGCGGCTCGAGCGGGCGACGCTGCGCTGGCAGGCCCGCCTCGAGACGGCGACCTTCGACAACATCCTGCCGTGGATCATGGCGCTCGCCGGGGGCGCCGTCCTGGCGGGTCTGGCGCTGGCACGCGCCCATTCCCTGCAGGCGGGAAGCGAGTTGGCGCTGTTCAATCAGAGCGTCTGGCAGGTGAGCCAAGGGTTCCGGCCCCAATCCACGCTCGTGGGCGGCGACTACCTGGCGCGCAATGGCTCGTTCATCATCTACCCGCTGGGGCTCCTCGTGCGCTGGCTGCCGATCACGACCACGGTGCTGGTGGTCCAGTCCGCCGCACTGGCCCTCGGCATCGTGCCGCTGTGGCGCATCGCCCGCCGCCGCGCCGACCTCAAGGTTGCTCCGGCGGCCGCGGTCGCTCTCGCTTACGCCAGCTACGCCGCCCTGCACAACGCCAACCTCGCCGGATTCCACCCCGAGACCCTGGCTCTGCCCGCCTTGCTGGGCGCCGTCTACTACGGGCTCAGCGCTCGCTGGCTGCCGTTCGGGGCGCTGGTGGCGGTCGTGCTGGCGTGCCGTTCCGAACTCGGCTGGGTGGTGGCGGTGCTCGGCGTGGTTCTCGCCATCGAACTCCGGCCGCGGCCGGCGGAAGGCGCCGAGCCCGAGCGGTCGCCGTCGTCGTGGTGGACTCCGGCCGGGGTCGGCCGATCGCTGCTGGAGATCTCGGGGAGGCACTCGCGCACGGCGATCATCTGGGCATTCGTGGGCCTGGTATGGGCGCTGCTGGCCACCGAGACCATCCAACCGATCCTGGCCGGGGGCGAGTTCCCGCACCTGGCCCGCTACGCCGAGTACGGGGACTCGAGCAGCGCGGAGGTCATCTGGGGGATCCTGCGCCGCCCGCACGTGTTCCTCGGCAACCTCGTGACGCAGGAGAACTTCCTGCTCGGCGTCACACTGCTGGCTCCGGTCCTGTTCCTGCCGCTCGTCGAGTTGCGCTACCTCATGCCGGCCGTGCCCTTCTTCGTCGTACAGCTGGCGTCGGACACGCCGGAGGCTCTGCTGGCCGAGTCGGTGCCGGTGGCGGCGTTCGTGCTGGTGGCGACCGTGTTCGCGCTGCGGCGGGCCGGCATCGTTCTGGTGCGCCGCGTGCGCGTGAACCGTCGGCTCGTGGTCACGCTGATTCTGGCGACGGCGATCTTCTTCGTGCGTGACGCGGCCAGCTCGCCGTTCCAGGCCCCCTGGGAATGGACGCGGGACTCCGCCGACGCCGACCGCCTCGCCGCGGTCGAGCAGATCCCCGACCAGGCGGCGGTCCGAGCCTCACCCCATCTCCTCCCGCTGCTGGCGGAGCGGAACGTGCTGTTCGAGTTGGAGGCGGGAGGCACCTCGGCGCGCGCCGACGCACAGGCTGCGGTCGCCGGAGTCGGCTGGATCGCCCTCGACCTGGATTCGGCGCCGCGCTGGGGGTCCGAGACGCTGGAGGTCGAGCGTTTCGACACGACGCTGCGCCAGCAGGGCTGGGAGCGCGTCTTCTTGGCCGAACAGGTGAGGGTCTACCGCTACGGCGGCGCCGGCGCGCCGGCGCCCGAGTCCTAGCCCTCCCAGCCCAACGCGGCCCGCAGGCGCGCCGCGTCGGCCGCCAGCTCGGACTGCTCGACGCTCGCCGCGGCGGTGGCGAAGTTCAAGTCGTCCATCGAGTTCGCCCCGAAGACGTGCACGTGCACGTGGGGGACCTCGAAGCCCGCGATCACCGTCGCCACCCGCTCCGGCCGTTGCACCTCCATGATGGCCTGACCCACACGGTGGGCCACCGCGGTCAGGTGCATGTTCGTCTCGACATCCAGATCGAGCCAGTGGTCCACCTCGGCCACCGGTATCACCAGAGAGTGGCCGGGAGTGAGCGGGTTGATGGACAGGAAGACGGCGCACAGGTCGTCGCGCCAGACGAAGTGCCCCGGTAGCTCGCCCCGGAGAATCCGTGTGAATATCGTCGTCATCGCGCCCTCCCGATCTCTGCGAGACGTGCGGCCGGCACTGCACGGTACTCTCCTGCCGTGGGTGCCGAGAGCCTTCGCCGCCAACTCTGGACCGTCCCCAACCTGGTCACGGTCCTCCGGTTGGCCTGCCTGCCGATCTTCTGCTGGCTGCTGTTCGGTCTCGAGGATCGCGCTGCCGCGGGGATCCTGCTCGGCGCCCTCGGCGCCAGCGACTTCCTCGACGGCTGGCTGGCGCGCCGGCTGGGGCAGGCGACCGACCTGGGGGCCATCCTCGATCCCGTCGTCGACCGGTTCATGTTCTTCGCCGCGGTCATCGCGATGCTCGTCAACGGTGACGTTGCGCTGTGGTTCGGGGTCGTCGCCCTGGCGCGGGAGTTCGGGCTGTCGATCGGCACTCTGATCCTCGCCTCGAAGCGAGTGGGGTGGCTGGGCGTGAATGCCTGGGGCAAGGCGGGCAGCTTCGGCCTCATGTTCGCCTTCCCGATGTTCCTGCTGGGCGCGGCCGACATTCCTGGCGCCGGGGCTTGGACGATCGCCGGTTGGGTGTGCGGCATCCCGTCCCTCGCCATCGCCTGGTACGGGGCCTGCCTGTACGTTCCGGCGGGTCGAGCCGCCCTGCGCAGCCGGCGTGAGGTCGCCTCGTCGGAGCCGCCGGCCGCGGAGTCCTGAGTCCGCCGGTTGTGGCTGCCGATGGCGGGGACCCGCCGGCCCGTGGAGTAGCGTGAAACCGATGGCGATCCCAGCGTGGCGACTCCTCGGCTCGTTCGGTCTGCTGTGAACGTCCCCGCGTTGCTGCGGTACTCCGAGGATCATGGCTGGGTCGCTGCGGAGGGGGACGGGCCGGACCGCTTGGCGCGTGTCGGGCTCACCGACTACGGCCAGGACCTGCTCGGTGAGGTGGAGTTCGTCGAACTCCCGGAGCCGGGCAGTCGGCTCACCACCGGCGACCTCATGGCGGAGATCGAGGCGCGGAAGGCGACGAGTGAGCTGTATGCACCGCTGACGGGTCGAGTGGTGGCGGTCAACGGGCTGCTCGCCGAGAGGCCCGGCGCCGTCAACGCCGACCCCTACGGTGACGGTTGGCTCTGCGTGCTCGCCGTCGATGACACGGCCCACATCGAAGAGTTGATGGACGGCGTCGCGTATGCGAGGTTCGTCAGTGGCTGACGAGCGGCTTGCCGGTATCGGCGAGGTGGTCGCAAGCCTGCGCGGCGACTTCCCCGACGTGTCGGTATCCAAATTGCGGTTCCTCGAGAGCCAGGGGCTGATCACCCCCCAGCGCACGGGCAAGGGATACCGGAAGTACTCCCGCACCGATATCGCCAGGCTTCGCTGGATCCTGACGCAGCAACGGGAGAACTTCCTGCCCCTGCGGATCATCAGGGAGCGGATGGCATCGGTGGAGTGGGGGGCCCAGGCTGACGAGCAGGAGAGCCGGCTGCCCGACGTGGACGTCAGCGACCAGGTCCGCCGGCTCGCCCCGACTCCGGCAGCGCCGGATCCCGGCGGCGCCGGGATGACGTTGCCACAGCTTGCCGGAGCCAGCGGACTCAGCCTGTCGCAGGCCCGCGAGTTGACGCGCTACGGGCTTCTGGTGCCGCGCTCCACCGCCGACATCGACTTCTACGACTCGCACGCGCTGGAGGTGGCGCGCATCGCACGGCAGATGTTCGACCAGGGTCTCGAACCGCGCCATCTGCGCATCTTCAAGGCATCGGTGGATCGGGAGTTGGATCTGTCCACGCCGGCGGTTCAACAGATCCTCCAGCTCGGGGGGCCGGACGCCCAGCGCCGGGCGCGGGATCTCGTGGCCACGCAGGCGGCGCTGGCCACCACGCTCCGCGAGGCCCTCGTGCGGCGGGCTCTGCAGAACCTCAGCTGAGCGTGCCCTCCGCCCAGACCGGACGCCCCCTGGGCGGCACGGTGTATGACCGCACGGCGATCGCCGAGCGCACCCAGGCGCTCGGCGCAGCGATCTCGAACGACTACTCGCAGCGCCTCGACCTCGGCGCCGCGGTCGTGCTCGTCGGAGTGCTCCGTAGCTGCCTGCCGTTCCTGGCCGACCTGGCGCGCTGCCTGCGGGTGGAGGCGGAAGTGGACTTCCTCGCCATCTCGCGCTTCGCGCCGAACTCGGGGCGGGTCAGGATCACCCGCGATCTCGACATCGACATCACGGGACGCCACGTGCTGCTCGTCGAGGGCATCGTCGACAGTGGCCTGAGCGTCGGATTCCTGACCGGCGAGTTGCGCCGGCGATCTCCCGTCTCCGTCGAGGTTTGCACACTGCTCGATCGCCAGGCCCGGCGCATCCTGCCGCTGGAGGCGAGGTACGCCGGCTTCACCGTCGACGACTCGTTCCTGGTGGGTTACGGGCTCGAATTCCAGGGGCGCTACGGCAACCTTCCCGACCTGAGAGCGGTCGATCGTCGCCCGCTTCAGGAGAATTCCGATGTCTACGTGGACTCTCTCTACGGGTCCCGCTCGGGCGGTGAACCCTAGGCCCGTGCCGCTCGGCTATGGGGGGATCTTCCGGTCCGCGGCTATTGTCAGGGTGTGATCGAGATGGATCTGGTCGGGGTGCGCATCGAGTTGCCCACGAACACGCCCATCCTCCTGTTGCGCGAGCAGGCTCCGAATCCGCGCCTGCTGCCCATCTTCATCGGCGCGCCGGAAGCCACGGCCATTGCCCTCGCTCTCGAGGGGGTGGAGGTGCCCCGCCCCATGACGCACGATCTGATCAAGGTCATTCTCGACAACATCGGCGTGGCGCTCCAGCGGGTCGTGGTGACCGAACTACGTGACAAGACGTTCTTCGCCGAGTTGGAACTCGGCGAGAACGGGAAGACGCGGCGGGTCTCGTGCCGGCCCTCCGACGCCATCGCCGTTGCGGTGCGTTGCGGGGCCCCCATCTTCGCCGCCGAAGAGGTGCTCGAGGACGCCGGCTACTGGGAGCGGGACGACTCCGAGGAGTCCGAGGGCGACGAGTCCGGCGAGACGCCCGATCCCGACGAGGTGGTCGAGCAGTTCCGGGAGTTCATCGACACCGTCCGCCCGGAGGACTTCGAGTCCTAGGCGGCTGCCCGGGCGGGGGTCGCGGTGCCGCTCTGCTCCTCCACGCAGGCGAAAGTCGTCGCGGCCCGGCCCCCGGCCCCGCCCTCTCAGTTGTGGTCTTCCGCGGCGAGGTTGTGAGCGGGGGATGGCGAGATATCCACAGGGCTGCGCGAATTGCAGTAGAGTAGTTACACCGCTGAACGCAAGCTCTTGGAGGGGACGTTCATGAGCGACAACGTCGTGCGTAGCTACACCTCGAAACAGACCCAGGAAATCGCCGGGATCACGTACCGCCAACTCGACTACTGGGCTCGGACCGGTCTCGTGCAGCCGTCGGTGACCTCGGCGAACGGCAGCGGATCCCGCCGGGCCTACTCCTACAGCGATCTGCTGAAGCTGCGGATCATCAAGGACCTTCTCGACAACGGCGTCGGTCTCCAGCAGATCCGCGACGTGTTCAGGAACCACCAGGACATCCTCGGTGAGGATCTTGCCGGCGGCAGGCTGGTGATCAGCGGTAGCGAGGTCTTGTTCATGACGGGCCCCGACGAGTTGGTTGCACTGCTCCAGCGTCCGGGCCAGCAGGCGCTGGCTCTCATCATGCTGGAGGTCGAGGGCATCAAGGAGCAGCTCAACGGTGCCATCGTCAGCGAACTCGGTCAGTGGCGCAGCGATGAGCTTGGCGAGGAGAACCCGGGGAAGCACTCGGAGCCGGATGTGGGCCAAGCCTCCGAGGCGGACGCCGGTTACGGCAACTGAGGAGGCGTTCGTCGCACCTGCGTGCCGAGGCGACGTGCCCGCACCTGATCCTGCCGCCGAGGGGGTCGGTGGCTTCGCTCACGCCTCCGAGCGGGCCTTCAGCGAGTTGCTCGACTTCTACGGTGTGGCATGGGACTACGAGCCGACCACGTTCGTGCTGGAGTGCGATCCGACCGGACGCGTGCTGGAGGCGTTCACCCCGGACTTCTACCTGCCCGCCTATGACGTCTACGTCGAGTTGACGACGCTCAAGCAGAAGCTCGTCACCAGGAAGAACCGGAAGATCCGCAAGCTGCGGGCTCGCTATCCGGAGGTCCGCGTGAAGCTGCTGCACCGCCAGGCCACCTTGGGATTGCTGGCGAAATACGCCCAGGAGCCCGTTCCGGCCTGAGCGGCCCCGCGCTCGCGGCCCTGCGCCGGAGCGCCTCAGATGGAGGCGGCCTTGTCGAATATGTCGTCCGCGTCGATACTTCCGGCGCCACTGTCGACGATCTCGCCCGACGGTGAGAGCAGCACCCAGGCGGGGTGGGAGTAGACGCCCAGCAGGGCCGCCGGGTCGAACGACTCGCTCCAGACCACGGGGAACGACCCGATGCCCGTCATCGCCGCGAAGCTCTCGGCTTGCGTGAAGCTGTCCGTGACCCCCAACCCAATGACGAGGACTTCATCTCCGTGGTCTCGAGCCAACTGCTCGATGCCGGGTGCTTCCCGGCGGCAGACCGGTCAATGGGGTGCCCAGACCCACACGAAGATGGGCCGGTCGGCGGGTGCGAACGAGGCCAGGACGAGACTCTCGCGGCTGAAGACGTCCACGACAGCGGACTGGGGGAGGTCGTTGGG
>CAZTZI010000224.1:0-3262 GCA_964618115.1 uncultured Acidimicrobiales bacterium | reverse complement strand
GCGGGGAAGATGGTGTTCATGACGGGCTTCGACTTCGCCGCCGCGGCTTCGGCTTGCGCGGCTGCGGCCTCGGTCTGCGCGGCCGCGGCTTCGGCTTGCGCGGCCGCAGCCGCCTCCTGTGCGGCCTCGAGCGCCGCCTCTGCGGCGGCGACGTCGGCCTGGTTCCCCTCGGCCGTCGCCTTGGCGACCTCCGCGGCTGCGATGGCCTCCTCGGCCAACGCTGCTGCTGCGGCGGCTTCGGCTGCGGCGGCTTCGGCTGCCGCCGCGGCTGCGGAAGCCTCGGCATCGGCTGCGGAAGCCTCCGCGCGTGCCGCCTGCGCTTCGTTCAGCGCACTGCCCGCATCGCTCTGCGCGGCAGAGGCCGCACCTGCGGCCGCGTCGATGGCGGCCATGGCGTCGCTGTCGTTGTCCTCCTCCGCGCATGTTGCTGCGACGAGTGCGAGGACGCAGAGCAACGAGACGAATACCCGCCGGATGCCACGTCGCCCGAAGTGAGTCAGCACGTCTCGATTCCCCCCTGTGATGGTTCCGGGTCTGCCTCCAGGCACCCCCTGCCGATGATCCGGCCGGCCCACGTTCTCAGCGCGTCCCCGCCGATCCGCCAGGGAGATCCTGGGAGCTATGCCACCGTAATACCCGAGCCTCGAGAGCCGCAAGCAGCAGGTACCCGATCACGCCGATGACGGCGAGCGCGAAGATGGAGCCCCAGAGCTGGTCGATGAGCAGCCGCGTCTGGCCCACGCGGGCGGTGTTCCCGAGACCCTCGGTGGAGCCGCCGAACATCTCACCGATGACCGCTCCGATGAGCGACAGACCCACGCAGAGGCGTCCCGCCGAGAACAGGTAGGGCAGCGACTGGGGGAACCGCAGCTTGCAGAAGATCTCCGTCCTGCTGGCAGACACGGAGCGCAGCAATTCGTAGGCGTTCGGGTCGACCGATCGCAGCCCGGTGAACTCGTTGATCGTGAAGGGGATGTAGCAGATCACGGTGGCGACCAGGACCTTGGGCCAGACGCTGAAACCGAACCAGATCAAGAACACCGGTGCCAGAACCGCCACGGGCGTGCACTGCAGGAGGACGATCACGGGCATCGAGGCGCGCTCCACGAAGCGCGAGTGCGCCATCAACGTGGCCACGACGAGCGCCGCGCCGAGGGCGAGTCCGTATCCCAAGCCCGCTTCGAGCAGCGTGACCCGGGCGTGGCGCAAGTAGAAGCCCGACTGGTCGACGAGGTGCACGACGATCTCGATCGGCGTCGGCAGCGTCAGGCGGGAGATATCGAAGACCCGCACGTAGAACTCCCAGATGGCGAACACCACGGCGATGCCCACGACCGGTGCCCCGAGCATCGCCGACCGGCGGAGGCGCTGCGGGCGCTGCGGGGGAGGCTGCTTGGCTGCGCCGGCGCCGTCGGTTTGGGTGGTATCGGTGGTCATCGGGCCGACACCTCGCCGAGGGAGCGGCGCACGTTGCGCATGTGCGCCAGGAAGCGCTCGTCGTCCTCCATCGCCGCCGACCGGGGTCGGGGCAGGGAGATCGTCTCGGTATGGACGATCTGGCCCGGTTGTGTCGCCATCACGAGGACTCGGTCGGAGAGGATCACCGCCTCGGGGATGCTGTGGGTGACGAAGATCACCGTGTGGCCGGTGTGCTCCCACAGATCCAGCAGGAGGTAGCGCATCTCGTTGCGGGTTATCTCGTCGAGAGCCGAGAAGGGCTCGTCCATCAGCAACACGGGTGCCCCGAGCGCGAAGCAGCGCACCAGTGAGACGCGCTGCTGCATGCCGCCCGACAGTTCCTTCGGGAGCAGGTCCAGGAAGTCACCCAGGCCGACGGTCTCCAGCAGTTCGAGCGTGTCGGCCTCGCTGAGGGGCGGGTGCACGGCGCCCCGCCGGTTCACCTCGGCCAGCAGCGTGACGTTCCGGCGCACCGTCCGCCACCCCAGCAGCGACGGTGTCTGCGGGGCGAACCCGATCTGCTTCGTGTCGCGTGCGGTCGCCGGACTGGCGCCGTCGACCTCGACGGTGCCGGTCTCGTAGGCCAGGAGCCCGCCCACGACGCGCAGCAAAGTGGACTTGCCGCAGCCGCTCGGCCCGATGAGGCTGACGAACTCGCCCGGTTGGATCTCGATGTCGATTCCGTCCAGCGCGTGCAGGAAGCTGCGACCGGTGGGGAACCACTTCGAGACGTCTCGGATGGACACGGGGGCGCCGATCCTGCGCGGGGTGGATCCACCGCCGGTGAGGGCACCCGTGTGGCTCCCACCGAGGGTCGAACGTCGCACGGCGCCATCGTAAGCGCCGCGGCATCGGTGCGTCACGGCCGGTCGGACTCCTCGGTGTTCCCGTCCACCGGTGGGCTACGGTTGCCGGTGCCTGCTCGGGGGGCGACCGGGCGCCGGCATCAGAGCGCCTCGTTCTCCTCCGACGGGCCCATCCGCCGGGACAGTCACCGGGCGGTGGAGGAAGGAGGCCTCTTGGCTGCCGGACTGATCGACGTGCACTCGCACCACTATCCCGACAGTTACCTGGCGGCTTGCCGCCGGAGCGACAGCGGCCTGGAGCACTACGTCCGCGAGGACGGCCGCCTCGTCGTGCTGCAGGACGGGGCGGTGGCGGCGGCGGTACCGCAACCGCTGCCGTCGATGGGCCACCGCGTCGCGATGATGGACGAGGTCGACGTGGACGTCCAGGTCATGTCCGTGTCGGCGCCGAACGTGTTCCGGCTGCCGCGTGACCTCCGCGTCCCGCTCACGCGCGACCTGAACGACGAGTTCGGCGGGCTGGTCTCCGGGAGCGGCGGGCGCCTGCGGTTCTTCGCGAGCCTCCCGCTGCCCGACATCGACGCCTCGCTCACCGAGCTGGACCGTGTCCTCGACCAGCCGGGGGTCGTGGGCGTCATGCTCTGTACCACCGTGGATCGGCGCACCCTGGACGACGCTCACTTCGCACCGTTGTGGGAGGAACTCTCCCGGCGTCGAGCCGTCGTGTTCGTCCACCCCACCACTGCCTGCTCCACTGAGGGCCTGCGCGAGTTCGCGCTGTCGCTTGCCTTGGACTTCCTCGCCGAGACAACGAACGCCATCGGCAGGTTGACCTACTCGGGCACCTTCGAGCGTTGTCCGGGCATCCGCTGGATCTTCAGCCACCTCGGCGGGACCGTGCCCTTCGTCCACCACCGCTTCGACAACTACGCGGGACAGTTCCCCGAGATTGGCCGCAACATCACCCGCCGCCCGTCGGAGCAGTTGCGGGACCTGTT
>CAZTZI010000223.1:0-16776 GCA_964618115.1 uncultured Acidimicrobiales bacterium | reverse complement strand
TCTTGAGAAGCGCGTCGGCGAAGCGGTACGTTGAGCGGCTGGGCCGTGAAGGGAAGGAGTGACAGCGTGGACCGGGTGGTTCTCTACAGTCTGAACACGGATGCGCGGACACCGACTTGACAGGAGTGTTGCCGCGTTCGGGACTTCCTGAACGAGCATTCCGTCGAGTTCGACGACCGCAACATCCGCCAGAGCAGCCGCGCCCGTGACGAACTGCTGGCGCTGACAGGAGACCTCGTCGTGCCGACCTTGATCGCCGGCGACCGTCAAGTGGTGGGGTTCGACGCCGCAGCGCTCGCGGAGATCGTGGGGCTCCGGGCATCGGACGCGCCGGGTGGGAGTACCGCGACCGCTGCCGGTCCGCCGGGGAACTCGCTCGAGGCCGACCAGGGTCGGCGGGTCATCGCCTCCGGCGACACCCTCGTCGACGACCTGAAGAACCTGCTGGGGCGCATCAACGCCGAACTCGACTACAACGTCGCCAAAGGCAGCACGCCGTTCCGTCAGGGGATGCACGACGGCCTCCGCTTCGCCCAGGACGCCGTGGCGGACCTGCTGACGCGCCACGGCCACACCGCCGAGGTCGAGCCCCGCGACTGGGACTTCTGAGACGCCGGGCCGTACGTGGCCAGCGTTGGGTCAGGGCCGGCGGACCAGGCGGGAGATCGCCTCGGCGGCTGACGGGTAGCGGGCGATCAACTCGTCGGCATCGGCCAGTTCGAAGCCGCCCTCGTGATAGGGCGGCGCCATGGTCGTCCCCATCAGGGACCATTCGCCCAGCGTTGCCGCGCCCATCCAGGTGCCGGCGGGGACCGTCACGCACGGCCGCTGCACGGCGGAGAGGTCATCGCCCAAGGTCGGCGTGTCGACGCACCCGTCCGGGTGGAGCAGCAGCATCTCGACCGCGGCACCGGCGTAGTGGTGCCAGAGCTCCGCAGCGTCCACCCGATGCATGGCCGAAAAGTCCCCCGGCACCAGCAGGTAGTAGATCGCCGAGCCGTGCCGGTCGCGCCACGTCTCGGCGAAGTACCCGCCCTCACCCGGTAGAGGCTCAAGACCGAGCAACTCGATGATGTCGGAGGCTCTCACACTGTCATCGCGGGACTTAGAGGCGGGCGGCGAGGGTAGCCACGTCGTAGGCGAGGAGTTGCTCGTCGGCCGTTACGAGGGTGAGCGATTCGGCCTGTGCCTGGGCCACCAGCATCCGATCGAACGGATCGGCGTGGTGCGGGGGTAATCGGGTGGCCGAGTCGGCGTGCGCCGCAGTAATGGGCAACTCCTCGAACCCGCAGGCCAAGAGTTCGGCCACGAGCCCATCGGGATAGACGATCCTGCCCTTCGCTCTCTTGATGCCGAGTTCCCATGGCGTCACCGCCGAGAAGTACACCTCGTCCGCTGTCCTGAGGTGGTCTCCGCACTCGTCTCCCAGCAGGGCCGAGTGGTCGAGCGCCCAGAGAGCGACATGGCTGTCCAGTAACAACCTCACGACGGGTCGTCGAGCGCTGATTGCTCGAACAGGGCGTTGCTCTCCTCATCGGAGCCGACGATGTCGTCGAGTATCCGTATCCGGCCGGCCCAGGACCCCAACGCGCGCTGGCCGCGGGCAGGGGGCCACGCAATGATCTTGGCCACCGGCCGCCCGTTGCGAGCCACGATCACGTCGCTGCCCGCCTCGGCCTCCCGGATCAACTCCGATAGCCGGCTCTTGGCCTCGTGAGTGTTCACCATGAGCGTTGTCATGGTCTTAGTTTAGCTAAGATCATCTACTCTCGGCTCTGATCCCGTGGCTCACTTGAGCCTGCAGCACAGCCGCGAAGTTCAGGCGGATCAGCCGCGGGAGCATTCTTGTGTGTGGACCAGTCTGGCGGGGCGGAGTGCGCCGGGCGCACGGCTCCGAGGCCGAACTACGGCGCGCAGTCGTGGCGCCGCAGATTCTCCGTTCGTCGAGCGAACCCGCTCGGTCCGTCGTCGTTGTGGGCTCGCACCATCAGGATGACGTCAGTGGTGGGCTGTCCGGTCCCGCGGCTGTTGATCGCTGCCACGGAGAAGTATCGGACACGGCCTTCGGAAAGTCCCTCGATTGTGAAGCCTGCCGCGTGGCGGCCCTCGGGCTGCGCGGGCGCGATGGTCCAGGTGGCCCGCCCGTTCCGAACGTCGGTGTAACTGACCCGATAGCTCGTCACCCAGCGTTGCCGCGCCCATCCAGGTGCCGGCGGGGACCGTCACGCACGGCCGGTGCCCGCTCGCCAGGTCGATGCCCAGCGTCGGGGTCTCGACGGCTCCTTCGGGGTACAGCAGCAGCATCTCCACCGAGGCGCCCGCGTAGTGGTGCCACAGCAGGCCGACGCCCGCCGACGCGGCGACGGGGCCGACATCTCCACCGAGGCGCCCGCGTAGTGGTGCCACAGCTCCGTCGCGTCCACCCGGTGCATGGCTGAGAAGTCGCCGGGCACGAGCAAGTAGTAGATCGCCGAGCCGTGCCGGTCACGCCACGTCTCGGCGAAGTAGCCGCCCACGTCACCGAGTCCGGCCGCGTGGATGCCGTCGTGTGCCGGTCACGCCACGTCTCGGCGAAGTAGCCGCCCTCACCCGGCAGCGGCTCGAGGCCGAGCAGTTCAATGATGTCGCAGGCACTCACCGGGTCACCCGGAGGTGCCGAGTACCGTCAGAGTGTGAAGTTGACGCGCTGCCAGGGCCCGAATCCGTGGCTGTTCACAGCTCTCACCCAGAACCGGAACGAACCGGCCGTGGCGCCGTGGAGGTCGATCGTCGTGCTTTGGGGCCGGCGCAGGATGGGGAAGGACCACCAAGGGGACGGGCCCGAGGCCCCGGCACCGGACCTGCCGACCTCGTAGCTCGTGATCCGGTCGCCACCGTCGTCGGCCGGAGGCGACCAGCTCAGGATGACGCTGTCCCTGGCACTGTTCAGTCGAGCGCGTAGGTCCTTTGGAGCGCCCGGCGCCGAGGCCCCGGGCAGCGGGGAGGCGGTCTCGTCGCAGTCGTCCTGCCGGCGGTCGCCCCACGGGTCGTTGTCTCGCTCATACCTCGGCTTGTAAATGAACTGGACAATGGCGGCGGTGCCGCTGCCGGCCCTGTTCAGGGCTCGGACCGACCACTCATAGAACTCCGACTGCCGTACGTCCCGGTCGGTGTGCGATGTGCGAGGGACAAGGTCGTCAGTATCGGGATCGGCGATGACTAGGTGTGCATTCCGGGGAGGTTGTTCCCGATGCAGTTGGCGATGCAGTTCAGATGCCGCCGATGGGGCCCAGGGCTCGGCGGTAGGCGAGGGCGGCGGCGTCGGGGCCGCGCAGGTGCAGTTCCTCGGTGAGCCGCACGGGCAGCGGCACCGGTCGCTGGCTCTCCACGACGCGGCGGTCGCCCTCCATGATCTCGTGGGTGAACTCGTGGAATCCGGATCTGTCGACGCCCAGGTCGTAGTTCCGCGACAGCCAGAGGAACAGCTCGTTGGAGTCGTCGTTGGTGGGGCGGCACGCCAGCGACACCACAGTGCTATGGCCGTCGGGGGTGCCCTTGCGCAGGTGCACGCTGAACGGCAGCCACAGGAAGTACTCCCAGTGCACCTCGGTCCCGCTGGGGGAGTGCACCCCGCCCGGCTCGAGCGCCTTGTAGCTGACGTAGAAGCCGTAGTCGGTTTCGGCCACGTCGTAGGGGCCGGTCACCGTCTGGTCGCGGCTGCCCAGCAGCCCGTCGTGGAGGAACGGGAAGTGCGAGACGTCGAGGAAGTTCTCGACGGTCCGAGCCGCCGAGGCGTGCCACGAATAGCGGTGGCTGTACCAGATCTCGACGTTGGGGTCGTCCCACTCGCCGCTGGGCCACTCGGTTATCGGCCCCGCCGGGTCGGCCAGGGCAACCCAGACGAGCCCGTAGCGCTCGGCGGTGGGGAAGCTGTTGACCCGGGCGCCCGACGGGATGACCGAGCCGGGCTCCAGCGCGGGGATATTCACGCAGCGTCCGTCGCCGTTGTACTCCCAACCGTGATAGGGGCAGACGATGCAGCCGTCCGGGGTGGTCGAGCCCAGCGACAGAGCCGTGCCCCGGTGGATGCACAGATCCTCCAGCACGCGTGCCTGCCCGTTGTCGCGGTAGGCCACCAGTTGCCGCCCCAGCAACTCGAACCCGATCGGCGCGTCCGCGGTCACCTCGGCCGATTCCAGCACCGGGTGCCAGTAGTTGGTGAGGTCGGGAGCAGGGGGCTCGATGTCGTCGAGGGTCACGGCGGCGGCTGTCGTGGTCATGGCTCCCCCTGGATGCGAGTCTGGCTACTCCCGATGATGGTCGATCCCGAAGAACGTGGCCTGCAGCAACTCCTCGTCGAGCATGTCCTCGGCCGGTTGGGACGGACCCAGCACACCGGAGTTCAGCACGTAGACCCTGTCCACGTGCGGCAGGCACAGCATCGGGCTCTCCTCGATGACCCAGAGCACCGACGTGCCCCGCTCTCGGACGGCCACGATGTCGGCGATGCGCTCCTGCACGATCGACGGCGCAAGGCCCGTGGTGGGCTCGTCGAGAGCCAGGAACCGGGGCTGGGAGATCATGGCCGAGGCGATGGCCAGCATCTGTCGCTCGCCGCCCGACAGCGTGCCGGCGCGGGCGCGCCGGAGCTCCTGCAGCGCCGGGAATGACTCCAGCATCTCGTTGATGTGCCGGCTCTGAGTCAGCGCGGACTCACGCAGCAGGCTGACAGCGAGATTGTCGTACACCGTGAGTTCCGGGAAGGTGCTGCCCTCCTGCGGGACATAGGCCATTCCCAGTTCGGCACGTCGCGCTGTGCCTGTTTGCCCCAGGTCCACGTCGCCGAAGGTCATCGTGCCGCCCCGCACCGCCAGCAGCCCGAACAGGGTCTTCATCAGGGTCGACTTGCCGGCACCGTTCGGTCCGATCACCGCGACGATCTCCCCCGGAGCAACTTCGAGGCTGACGCCGTGCAGGATCGGCAGGTCGCCGTAGCCCGAGTGCACCTCGTTGAGAACGAGGCTCGACGATGCGGAACCCTGCGGGGCCGGCTGCCCGGCTGCGGTGGCGGCCACTTCGTCGTTCACGCGTCCACTCCCATGTACACCTGGCGCACCAGTGGGTTGGCGGCGATCTCCTCGGGGGTTCCCTCGGCGATGATCCGCCCGTTGGCCATGGTGTGCACGTAGTCGGCCACGTCGAGCACGAAGGAGAGGTTGTGGTCGATGATCATCAGGGCGATGCCGCTGCGATGCACGTCACGGATCAGTTCGGAGAGCCTCGAGATCGCACCGGGGTTGACGCCGGCCGCCGGTTCGTCCAGCAGCAGCAGCCGGGGCTGGGCCATGAGTTGCCGAGCCAACTCGGCGAGCTTGCGGTCGCCGGCGGCCAACTCGTCCACCGGCGTGTCGATCAGTTCGTTCAGCCCCAGGTTCTGCAGGATGTCGTCGGCTCTCTCGGAGAGTTCGGCGGTCTCGCGCCGGCCTCGGTTGGTCATCATTCCGGTGAGCACGTTGTGCGAGGCGCCCGCCACCTGCAGGCTTTCCCAGACGGTCATGGTGGGGAAGCCCACCGGCGTCTGGAACGTGCGGACGACCCCCCGTCGCGAGATCTCCCAGGGGGCCATCCCGGTCACCGGCCGGCCGTCGAAGGTGATGTTGCCGGCGTCGGCCCGCTCGTAGCCGGTGATGATGTTGAACAGCGTCGTCTTGCCTGCGCCGTTGGGTCCGATGAGCGCGGTGATGCGATCCGGGTACAGGTCCAGGGACACATCGTGCACGGCGACGTTGCCCCCGAAGGCCTTGTACAGACCGTGCGTGCTCAGCAGGGCGGCGCTGCCGTTGGTGGTCACAGCGCCTCCGCTCGCACGGCATCACCGCGGCCCAGACGCCGGAGACGCGATGCCACCGCGGCCATGGCGATGTCGAGGGAGGTCTGCCGGCGGGATCTCTCGCCGAACGTCCGGCGCTCCGAGAGCAGGCCCTCGGGCCGGAAGCGCAGCACCAGCACCAGGAGGAGGCCGATGGCCAGCGGATGCACGGCGACCAGCACGTTCCGGAACTCCAGCGGTACCTCGATCAACTCCACCAACTCGGTGAAGAGCAGCAGGACCGCCACGCCCAGCACGGGGCCGAACCGGCTGGCAATGCCGCCGAGCACCAGCGCGGTCCACGCCGTGAACGTGAACTGCGCCTTGAAGACGTTGGGGTTCGCATAGCGCAGCCACCACATGTACAGCGGAGCGATCCCGCCGATAGCGACGCCCACCAGCACGAAGGTCTGTAGGCGCAGCCGGCTGACCCGGATCCCCAGCGACAGCGCCGCCGGCTCGTTGTCGCGCATGGCCCGCAACGCCCGCCCGTAGCCCGAGCGGCTGATCCGCCGGGTCAGCGCGTAGACCAGCAATGCGGCACCCCAGGTCACGATGAGCAGGACTGTTCGCAGGGCGTCGCGTTGGAAGAAGCTCTCGAACGGCCGGGCCACGCTGTTGAAGCCCACGGTCCCCTGGGTGAGATCGCCCAGGTTGATCGCCAACTGCCGGAACACCTCCGCGAAGGCGAACGTGATGATCAGGAAGTATTCGCGCCGCGCGCGCAGAGCAGGCAGCCCGACCAGGAAAGCCACGATGCCAGTCATCAGCATGGCCGCGAGGATCCCTGCCCAGACGGGCCAGCCGGGGGCGTAGCTCACCTCGAACTCCCCGGGAGGATTGGTCACGATCGTGTAGGTGTAGGAGCCGATGGCCAGCAGCCCCACGATGCCGAGGTCCCACATGCCGCCCCATCCCGATTCCACGTTCAGCAGCATGGTGACCGAGGCGTAGATGCCGATGAGGGTGAGGAGGCTCACCCAGAACGTGGGTGAACTCATAGCACTTATGGCGGCGAGCGTGCTCACGCGGCCTGCTCCGCTCTTCGGCGCGTGCTGAACAACCCTTCGGGTCGCACGAACAGCACCAGGATCAGCGCGCCGAACGCCACGACCAGGCGGTAGGCGGTCGGGATCCACAGCGCGCTCACGTCCATGGCCAGACCCAGGAGCACGGCGGCGGCCATGACGCCCATGATGCTCCCGGTGCCACCCAGGACGGCCGCGGACAGGATCACCAGGATGTTCTCCCATCCCAGCGGGCTGGTGACGCCGCCGCGGCGCACCGCGATCATCACGCCGGCCATGGCAGCCAGCCCCGAGCCGATGAACCAGACGACATTCGAGACCACCCGCACCGGTATACCGCGCACCGCCGCGAGAGCGGGGTTCGAGGCCGCGGCGCGCAGCCAGCGACCCATGCGCGTCAACGACAGGAAGAACTGCAGGCCCAGCACCGCCCCCAGCGACAACAGGATCATCCCCAACTCGCCGGTGGCGATGTTGAGAGCCTTGTGTTCGGCCCCGAAGCCGTCGCTCAGGGTCGCCAGCACGAAGAGGACGGTGGCGGCAGCGGTTGCGAGAGCGAGCACGAGCCCGGTCCCGCGGGTGGCCCACAACTCGGCCCACGTGCCGATGACCTCGCGGTGCTCGGCGCGCCGGGAGCGGTTGGCCAGCAGCCAGCCCACGAGCGCCGCCAGCGCCGCCGCCAGCACGAGGACCAGCACGAACTCCGGTACCGAGAACTCGATGCGGGGGCCGAAGCCGACCGGCACGGGGCGCAGGACGGTGCCGAAGATGGCGATGATCGCCCCGTAGATCACGAAGGCGAGGCCGATCGACGTGAAGAGCAACACGTTGCCGCCTTCGTCCTTCACCGGCCTGAAGACGACGATCCCCAGCACCACACCCAGGACGCCCATGACCAGCATGGAGACAATCCCGGCCACGAAGACGTTCATGCCGGTGTTGGTGATGAGGATCACCGACAGGAAAGCGCCGAGGGCCAGCATCTGCCCGTGGGCGATGTGCAGGATGTTCTCGGTCTGGCGGATCAGGGCGAACCCGACCGTGGCGGCGGCCAGAACCCCCCCGGTCAGTAGCCCGAAGATGACGTGTTGCACGCGAACAGAGCCGGATCCCGGGGCGGCCCCACCGTCGGGAGGGGCCGCCCCGGAGTGATCCTGGGTCTAAGTGGCCTAGCGGCCGAGGCTTGCGTCGAGTTCGATGACCTCGCGCGCGGTGTAGCTGCCACCGACGATGTGCTGCACGGCGACCTTGGGCGAGACCAGGTTGCCGGTCGTGGTGTGCAACTCGATCGAGCCCGAGGGGCCGTCGTAGTCGATCTGCTCGCCTCGCTCGAGCGCCGCGACGCCGTCGGCGTACGTGTACACCTTGGTGCCGGGCGCGTTCACGATGTTGTAGATCTGAGCCGCGACGTCGGGGCCGTCAGTGGACTCGGCGGCGGTCATCGCCAGCGCCAGGACGATGTACTGATCGAACTGGTTGGTCTCGTAGAAGCCCGTCGGAGGCGGCTTGCCCGCGTACTCCTGGTGCGCCGCGGCGAAGGCCGAGTACGCCGGGGACTCGAAGTCGTCGGTGACCTGGGCGGCCAGGATCCGGCCGGTCGGCAACTCGGCCGCCGCCTCGGCGATGTCGGGCACCTGCAGGTCCGGTGAGACCAGGATCTGGGCGTCGTAGCCCCTGGCGATGTACTCCCGCAGGATCGGGATCCCGGCCTGGGGGCCGGCGCCGATATAGACGGCCTCGGGGTCGCCCGCGAACGCCTGCTCGACCTCGGCCTGGTAGCTGTCGCTGCCGGGAGCGAATCGCACGTCGGCGATGATCTCGCCGCCGATCTTGTTCTCCCAGACGTCCTTGAACACGTTGGCCGGGCTCTCGGTGCCCTCGGTCTGCTGCACCAGCATGGCCACCCGCGTGAAGCCCAGGTCGCGGGCCAACTGCGCGGAGATGATGCCGTAGGTGGTGTCCGAAGCGGTGATGCGCCAGATGTAGTTGCCACCCTCGGAGTCCAGCACCGTCGTACCGCAGGCCGGGCACATGGTCGGCATCTCGTCCTCTGCCACGGTGCCCAGCAGGGCGACGGCCCCGTCGGACTCGACGCCACCGAGTGCGTCGATCTCCTCGCGGATCCGGTTGTAACCCGTGACGGCACCCTCGGGCGTGGACAGGTTGTCCTGCACGACGAGTTCGGCATCGCGGCCCAGGATGCCGCCGGACTCGTTGATCACACCGATGGCGGCCTCAGCGCCGTCCTGGCTGGGTGGACCCCATTCGGAGTAGTCCCCGGACAGGCCGGCCAGGAAGCCGAGCTTGACCGGGCCCTCGTCGTCGTCACCGCAGCTGAGGACGACACCGCCCAATACCACGATCGCGACCAATGGCAGAAAAATGCGTCGCACTTTGCCCCTCTCACTTTCTGTTCCGCTCTGCGATACAGAGCTTCAATCCCGTTGAAAACACAGTAGCAGGGCCGCGGTTCCCGTGTGCAATCGACGGTGTCTCTCGCGGCATCCGCCGATGGCGTCCTAGGAGGCTGCCTCCGCTGTCCGCCCGGCCATCGCCAGAGCCAACTCGTCCATGTCCAGGTCTCGCACGGAGCGTTCGAGCACGATGCGACCCCGGAACAGCACGATCAGGCGGTCACTCAGCTTCAGGAGCTCCTCGAGGTCCATCGACAGCAGCAACACGGCGGCGCCGCTGTGCTTGACCTCAAGCAGTCGGCGATGCACGTAGTCGATGGCGCCGACATCGAGACCCCACGTGGGGTTGTCCGCCACGAGGACCTGTGGCTCCCGTGACAGCTCCCGTGCAAGGACCACCTTCTGCTGGTTGCCACCGGAGAGGCTGGAGGCCAGCAGGTCCGGGTCGGGCGGGCGCACGTCGTACTCCTCGAGCAGCTCGCGGGCCCGGCGGCGGACGCCGCGCCAGTCCAGGAATCCGGTCCTGTTGTAGGCACCGGCGGGGATGTCGGACATGGCGATGTTCTCCGCCAGGGTCATGTCCAGGATCAGGCCCCAACTGTGACGATCCTCGGGTATCACGGCCAGGCCGGCGCTGCGGAGGGCGTTCGTACCGGCGCCGGTGAGGTCCTCTCCGGCAATGTGGACGGTCCCGGACTCCGCCTGCTCGAGTCCGCAGACGCAGTTCACGAGAGTGCGCTGGCCGTTGCCCTCCACGCCGGCGACGCCGAGAATCTCCCCGGGACGCACCATGAAGGACATGTGGTCGAGGTGGTCGGAGCCCTCGCCGGGTTCGTTCAACTCACGGACTTCCAGGAGCGGGACATCGTCGGTCCAGGGGGCATGGTCGCTCTCGACGGCGGTGATCTCGTGGCCGGTCATGGCCCGGGTGAGGCTGCGCTCGTCGAAATCGCCACGCTCGGTGGTCGTGACCCACTCGCCTGCTCGGAGCACGGTGACCCGGTCGGCCACCTCCATCACCTCGCCGAGCTTGTGGGTGACCAGCACGATCGAGCAGCCGCGCTCGCGCAGGTCGCGCAGGATGTCCAGCAGGTTCCGGATCTGTCGCGGGCCCAGCAGCGAGGTCGGCTCGTCGAGGATCAGGATGGTGGCGCCCCGGTAGAGCACCTTCAGGATCTCCACTCGCTGCTGCAGGTCGACAGGGAGGTCCTGTACCTGCACATGGGGATCGAGCGGCATGCCGTGCCGTTCGGCCAACTCGGTCGTCTCGGCCCCGATGGCGCCGCGCCTGAACCGGAGGTCGGTTGCGGGGCGAGATCCCAGGACGATGTTCTCCGCGACGCTGAACGTGGGGACCAGGGAGAAGTGCTGGTGGACCATGCCGATGCCCAGCTCCAGGGCGTCGTGCGGCGAGTGGATGTCGGCCTCGGTGCCCCGCACGTGGATCGTGCCGGCGTCCGGCAGGACGTGGCCGAACATCACGTTCATCAGCGTCGTCTTGCCGGCGCCATTCTCGCCCAACAGCACGTGGATCTCCCCGGCGCGCAGATCGAAGTCGATGTCGACGTTCGCCCTCGTCTCGCCGTAGCTCTTCGAGATGCCGTGCAGTTCGACGACGTTTCCGTTGGATCGTTCGTTCACGACAGGCGCGCTCCTTCGGTCGCCCGGGCCATCGCCTACTGGCGACCGTTGCCGCTGGTTGCCATGGCCTGCCAGACCTTCCCCGGCGTGAGCGGCATGTCCAGGTGGCGGACCCCGAAGGGTGCCAGGGCGTCCAGGACGGCACTCTGCACCGCGGGAGTGGCACCGACGGTGCCCGCCTCGCCGATGCCCTTTGCACCGAGCGGGTTCAGCGGTGTGGGTGTCGTGTTGCGATGGGTCTCGAATTCGCAGAACTCCGCGGCCGACGGGATCAGGTAGTCCCCGAAGTTGGTGGTTCGGGGGCCTGCGCCGGCGTCGTAGACCATCTCCTCCCACAGCGCCTGCGCGATGCCCTGGGCTATCCCGCCGTGCTGCTGACCCTCCGCCAGCAGAGGATTGATGACGTTGCCGCAGTCGTCCACGCAGAGGTGGCGCAGCTGTTGAACGCCCCCGGTCTCCGTGTCCACCTCCACGACCGCCACGTGGGTGCCGAACGGGAAGGTCCGGGCGCCCTGGTCGAAGTCGCACTCGGCGGCCAGCGGCTCGGGGGACAGTTCGGCGAGCCTGCTCCACGAGAGCACGGTGTCGGGCGATCCGGCCACGCCGAGGCCCTCGCCGTGGTACACGGAGATGTCATCCACGTTGGCCTCGAGATAGTCCGCGGCCACCTGGCGAGCCTGGTCCGCCACGGCGGCCGCAGCCCGGTCGATCGCGGATCCGCCCAACTGCAGCGAGCGGGAGCCGTAGGTGCCGTTGCCGCGCGGGACCAGGTCGGTGTCGGACTGGACGACGCTGATCTGCTCCCAACCGATGCCCAGTTGCTCCGAGGCGATCTGGGCGTAGGTCGTCTGGTGGCCCTGGCCGTGGGACGAAACGCCCGACAGCACAGTGACGGTCCCGTCGTCGTGGATCTCCACTGAGCCGAAGTCGTTGCTGGGGCCGTTGCCGGTGACCTCGATGTAGTTGGCGACGCCGATGCCGAGTTGGTAGCGGTCGCCGCGGGCACGGCGCTCGGCCTGCTCGCGGCGCAGCTCGTCGTAGCCGGCGAGTTCGACGGCGCGCTCCATGGCCCCGAGGTAGTCGCCGGCGTCGTAGACGGCGCCCGTGAGGGTCTCGACCGGCTCGCTGTGGGTCTCGATCAGGTTGCGTCGGCGCACTTCGACCGCGTCCATCCCCAGCTCGGCCGCCAGGATGTCCATGGCCCGCTCCACCGTCGCGGCCGCCTCCGGCCGGCCCGCGCCCCGCAGGGCACCGGTCGGCGCGGTGTTGGTCACGACACTCCTCGCCCGGAAGTCGATCCGCGGGATCCGGTAGGTGCCCGACGCCATCATCTTGGTGTAGAAGGTCAGCCAGGCGCCGATGTCGGGGTAGGCCCCGGCGTCCTGGGTGACGCTCCACTTCATGCCCACGACGGTGCCGTCGGCGCGGGCGCCGATCTGCACGTCCTGGACCTGGCCGCGGGCGTGGCCCATGTGGAGCATGTTCTCGGTGCGGGACTCGATCCAGAGCAGCGGCTCGCCGAGTCGCATCGCCAAGGCGGCGGTCACCACTTGTTCGACGTACGCGTGGCCCTTGGCTCCGAAGCCCCCGCCCGTGGCGGGCACCACGACGTGGACTCGATCCAGGTCGATCTCCAGGCAGGCCGCGATGGTCTGCTGGACCGAGAACGGGCACTGGGTGGGGACCCAGAGCCGCAGGCGCCCGGTGCCGTCGACGTTCGGGATGGCCAGGATGCCGTTCGTCTCCATGGGCGCCGGGGCGATCTTCTGGTTCACGTACCTGAACGAGACGACCACGTCGGCGTCGTCGAGCGCTCCCGGGTCCTCGATCGGATCGACTTCGAACACCACCTCTGTGGCTGCCATCGGATCGGAGACGGCCGGAAGCTGCTCGATCTCGACGAACACGTCCTCGGCCCGGTCATGTGCCTCGGCGACCGTGTCGGCCACGACTGCTGCCACGGGGTCGCCCACGTAGCCAACCGTGCCGCGCGCCAGGGCCGGACGCCCGAAATGCGAGGGCGCCGGCGGGCCGGCGAGCATGTCGGGGATGTTCAGGTCATCCGCGGTGTAGACACCCTCGCCTCCGGAGATGCTGAGGATCCGGCCATGCGGCACGTCCGAGCGCACGAAGACGACGCTGCGCGCCTCGATGTCGAGGTCGTCGACGTAGGGCCGGCCACCGACCAGCAGCGCCGCATCCTCGCGGCGCAGCACGCCGTGGCCCAGGATCGAACCCGCCGTTGCCATGGACCGCTCCTCGCCGCCGGAGCCGAACGCCGCCGTCAGGCCGACGGGGCGTAGCCGATCAGGTCGAGGATCACGTGCGCGCCGGGCACCTGCAGCGGTCCACCGATCCGCATCGTCGTCGAGGCCGGCTTCCCGCCGGGGAAGTGACGCGCCCACTCGTTGATGGAGATCTGGAAGTCGGCGAAGTCGGCGTGGTAGCACTGCCGCTTGCAGATGTTCTCCAGTGACGTTCCGGCCGCCTCGCAGATGGCCGAGATGTTGCCCAGCAGGTACTCCATCTCCATCTGCGGAGGCAGGCCGTAGTGGGGGAAGCCGGGGTTGCGCTGCACGCTCGCGGGCAGGCTGCCTCGCTCGTCGGTGGGGATCATGGTGCTGAAGAACAGGTAGTCGCCCGCCTTGACGGCCTGCGGCTCGTGCCATGGGGGCTGCACGGCGTCGGACGTCTCGATCGTCTCCTTGGAGATGGAGGCGTCGTCGGCCAGCAGTTTCATGGCGATCTCGATGCGTGATCCCATGCCGCCGAGACCCATGTAGGGCACCACAACGCGGGCCGGTGGGTTGTCGGGGAACCACTGGCGCCACACCCGGTCCATGCCGGCGAAGTCGTTGGGCCCCGAGAGATACACGGTTGCCTTGACGCAGTTCTTCTGCAGCGACGAGGCGCCGGCGGCCGCCGCTATCTTCTCGAGCTTCTGCAGGGTGTAGTCGGTCTGACGCTCGATCGGCGAGTCGTACCAGAGGTAGGGGTTGACCCGCGCCTCGGGTGCCAGGCCACTGTGCTCGCCCATGTGGCGCTCGGACATCCAGTCGCCCATCCAGTCGACGGGGATCTCCCCCGCCAGGAAGATCCAGTCGCCGCGCCGGATGGCCGGTGAGTACCCCGCCAGCGGCGACGGCACACCCTCCGGGGTCTCGAAGCCGACGCTCGGGCCGCCCGGGATCGCCAGCAGGTCGACCTCGATGAGCGAGTCCGCGACGAGCAGCTCCTTGATGCCCATGCCGGTCGAGGCGGGCCGCGGCGGCTTTATGTAGAGGTCACGCGTGCGCAGGTACGGCGTGATGGTGATGCGCGGCCAGGTGTTGCCCTCGGCGAACTCCTCCATCGTGGGGTACTCCGAGGTGAACCACTGGTAGATCCGCACCACGTCGGTGGCGATGTCGCAACCCGCGGCCGCCAGTGTCGACGTGAGGTTGTCCAGGATGATCTTGGACTGCAACTCGAGGTGATCGTCCAGGTAGGGGTTGCGCCCGTCGCCGCCACCCTCCGCGGTGATGCCGGTCTCGAAGTCCGTGGCCAACTGGCCCGAGAAGAACACCCAGTCGCCGGCCTTGACGGCGGGCGTGTAGGGCATGAGCGGCGCGGGCTCGCCGCCCCAGATGTGCTGGATATCACTGGACATTGCTACCTCCGGTTGGATGCACGACGGGCGGATTGTCTAGGGGTTTCGACGGCGGTGGCGGCGGGCAGGCGCGGCCGGCCGCCGCCACCGTGACGTCCTTCAGTTGTTCGGGCGGACCCTCAGGCTGCTTCGGCGCTCTCGGCGTCCCGATCCGTCAGCAGGCCGCAGCTCTCGGTGATCTCGGTGATGCCCTCGAACCCGGCGGGGAGGTCCATCCCCTTGCGGGCGTACCACTCGCGTACCAGGGCGGGGGCATCGGTCACGAGTCCGAGGTGCAGCGAGATGATCGCCAGCGCCGAGTCCTCGACCTCCTCGCTGTAGCCCGCGACGATGTCGCGGGGCACGATCACCCGGAAGTCCCGGTTGGCGGCATCGAACGCCGACGAGAGCACGCAGGCGTCGGTGTAGGTGCCGGTCAGGACCAGGTTCGGCACGTTGAGCTGGTGCAGCAGGAACTCCAGGTCGGTGGGGTAGAAGGCGGACAGGCGCTTCTTCGTGCGCACGTAGAGGTCACCCTCCTCCTCCTCGATCAGGATGTCGAGCCACTCGGTGCCCTCCCAGGAGTGCTGGTCCATCAGCGGGTTGGGCGGCAGGTACAACTCGTACATCGCCCGCCAGTTGGCCATGCGGTTGTGGGAGCGCGAGTGAAGATCGTCGATCCCGCCGTAGCGCTGCCAGTGCTGGACGTGAATGATGGGGATGCCGATGGCGCGGCAGGCGGCGTGGAACATGTTGTGCGCCGGGATGCGCCAGCGGGCGCGCGGCGCCGGGCAGGTCAACTCCGCTTCGGGCCCCACGTGGCCGCGGTGCATGTCGATGCAGGCGACCGCGGTCTTGTCGGGGTCGAGCCACTTGTCGAACACGTCGGCGGAGTTGCTGGTGCCCGACGGGAGTACGCGGCGGTCCTTGTTCTCCAGGTAGCAGTACATCTCGGTTTCCATGGTTGGCCTCCTATGTGTCGGTTGGATCGTGCGTGGGTGTCAGGTCGCTGGGGCCGGTCCGCGCGCGGCGTCCGGCCGGCCGGTCACCGGGGAGCGACGGCGCGGCGTGCGCTTCGCTCCCCGGTGACCGGGTTCTGATTCAGTTGTGCTGGTCGGTGCTTCGGAACGGGTCCTCAGCAGCCGATGTCGGCGAGGTTGATCGTGCCGCCGATGCCCACCTCGAGCCCGACGGGGTTGTCGCCCTTGGTCTCGTCGGGGATCTGGATCTCGCCGCTGCGCACCCGCGCCTCGAAGTCCTCGTAGACGGCGAGGTCGTCGGCTGACAGGGCGGAGAGCGCGGGATCCCGCAGCGGTGCCGCGGCGATGCCCGGCGTGTTGTAGGCGGTGAAGTCGTTGAACTTCTCGACCTCGCCGTTGACCCCTCGGGTGATCATGGCGTAGGCGACGTCGGCGAGGCCGTGCACCGAGGACGTCAGGACCACGTCGGGGGAGATGTGGTGGCTGTCGTAGTAGGCCGGGATGACCCAGACCTGGCTGTCGGCCTCGGCCGCCGCGTCGATGATGCCGAGCACCGCCTGGTCGGTGGCGGACTGGATGACGTCGACGCCGCCGGCGATCAGTGCCTGCGCGGCCGTCTTGGCGAGACCCGTGTCGTCCCAGGTCTGGATGTACTCCTGGGTGAACTCGATGTCGGGGTTCACGCAGCGGGCGCCGAGGTGGAACGTCTCGGGCTGGCGGGTGAGCGCCGGGAACGGGAAGCCGCCCAGCGCGCCCACGTGGCCCGTCTCGGTGATCAGCGCCGCCAGCACGCCGGTGAAGAAGTTGGCGTGGTGCTGGGCCATGTCGATGAAGCAGAGGTTGTCCGGGCTGCCCTCCAGCAAGTCCGGCGGGGGATCCACCGGCGCGACGCAGACCTGGACGTCGGGGTAGGCCTCGGCCACCTGGGCCGCCGGGTCGGCCATGGCGCCATGCGCCATGATGACCAGGTCGAAGCCCTCGCTGGCGTAGGCCAGACCCTGCTGCAGGTAGTCGTCCACCTCGTAGGCGTACTCGGTCGGCTCGACGTGCACGTTCGGCAGATCGGCTTGGGCCGCCAGGGCGCCGTCCCACCAGGCGTTCGCCCAGCTCTCGTCGTTGGAGAAACCCGGGAACAGGATCACGGCCCGGTAGGGCTCGGCGTCAGCTGCCGGTGCGGGAGCGGGCTCGGGCGGTGGTGGGGGCGGCTCCGGTTCGGCTGCGGGTGGCGGAGCAGGAT
>CAZTZI010000222.1:0-2891 GCA_964618115.1 uncultured Acidimicrobiales bacterium | reverse complement strand
GATGGACACGCCCGGCCTGCGGGTCTTCTGCCGCCCGTCGCTGGTCCCGCCGGCCGTCCCCGACCGCCGGCTGGCCGCCGCCTTCGACGAGATGGACTGCTGGGTCGTCTTCGACAACGTCTTCGTGCCCGCCGAGCGGGTTTTCTACCGCCAGGCCAAGCACGTGCACCTGGGCCTGCTGGGCCAGATCCTTCCGTGGGCCTTCTACCACATCCTCATCAGGATGACCTGCAAGGCCGAGGTTCTGGCCGGCATCTGCGCCCAGGTCACCGAGTACCTCGGCAAGGACAACCAGCAGCACCTGCAACTCCAGCTCTGCGAGGTGTACGGCTACGTCGAGACGCTGCGGGCGTTCCTGACCGCGGCCGAGGAGCAGCACGTACGCACCCCCGACGGCAACCTGATCCCGAACCCCACGCAGGTCACCCTGGGGCGGATCCACGCGGTCGAGCACCATCCCCGGATCCTGCAGATCGTGCGCGAGATGTGCGGGTCGGGCATCCTCATGGCCCCCGGCGCCGCCGACCTGGCCAACGCCGAGGTGGAAGGCGACGTCCTGCGCTACCTCGTGGGACCCGACGAGTCGGCGCTGGACCGCTTCCGGCTGCTGAAGCTGGCGTGGGAGTACGGCTGCGACTCGTTCGGGTCGCGCCAGTTGCTGTTCGAGATGCACAACGCCGGCTCACACTTGACGACCCGCCAGCGTCTCGGCATGTCCTACGACGCCGAGCCCCTGAAGGCGCTCGCCAGGCAACTGGCCGGCATCGACGACTCGAGCGGTTGACGCCCGTCCGAGCCCCGAGGGGACAGGATGCAGGGGTTCGGGGCCGGGTCGATGAGCGAGGCGGGAACCGCGTGCAGCACCGGTGCCCGCCCGGAATGCCGCGAATCCCGCATCGGACTAGCATTGGCACAGTAGTCAGGAAGCCGAGGGTCACTGGGGGGCGGAAGGGAGCGTGACCATGAGGACCATCATGGAGATCGGCGGGCCGACATCGTGGCTGGGACCCGATCTTCAGGGCAGCGACGAGTGGATCCTCGAGTTGGAGGAGCCCCATCGGCAGGAGTTGCTCAGCGCGCTCCGGGCGACCGAGGCGGCGGGGCTGGACCACTTGGAGATGACCCGGGAGAGCTTTCCCCTACCGACGACAGGTCCGTTGCTGGTATCGATGCTGGATGACCTGCTGAAGGGCCGCGGCTTCGTGCTGCTGCGCGGCGTGCCCATCGAGGGGCTCAGCGAGCGCCAGATCGAGTTGCTGTACTGGGGGATGGGGCTGCACATCGGCATCAGCCTCCCGCAGGGCGTCGAGGGCACCGAACTGTTCGCCCACGTGCGCGACGAGGGCGTCGACCGCACCTCCACCTACGGCGGCGGCCTGCTCAACCGGCATAACCAAGCGCTCCCGTTCCACACCGACACCAGCGACATCGTCGGGCTGCTGTGCATCCGCCCGGCCATGCGCGGCGGCACCAGCACGATCGTCAGCACCGTCGCCGTGCACGACGAGATCGTCCGGCGCCGCCCCGACCTCGCCGCGGTCATGTACGAGCCGTGGTGGTTCGATCGCAAGCGCGGCGACGGTCCCGACAGCTTCGCTCGGTGCCCCATCTACGCCGTGAACGGCGCCGGCCGGCTCTTCGCCTTCTACGGTCCCGATCTGTACAAGTACGCGCAGCGCGGCGAGCACGTCCCCGACCTGTCCCCCCAGCAGTGGGAGGCGATGGAATTGATCGACGAGATCAACGGCAGCCCCGAGTACCAACTGCACATGGACTTCCAGCCGGGCGAGATCCAGTTCATCAACAACTACGCGGTCATGCACTCCCGCACCGCCTACGAGGACTACCCGGACCCGGCGCTGCGCCGCGACCTCATCCGGCTCTGGCTCACCATGGAACGAGATCTGGACATCCCCGAGGAGTTCAACGAGCGCGGCCTCAGGACCCGCTCCAGCGCCTTCGCCAACTAGCCGCTCTCGGGGCGCACTGCGCCAACCGACTCGCCGGGGCCCGAACCCGGCTCCAGTGTCGTCATCCCGGCGAAGAGCCTGCCCCGGACTCGATCCGAGGCCGGGATCCATTCCCGCACCGGTCCCGATCTCGTCCGCGGTGGCGCGACCGGCGCGAGCCGAGTGCCGCCGCGCGCGGCAGGTGCTGTGCAATGCTGCGGTCATGGCACAAAGTCACGAAATCGAATACCGCGTCGGCGGTGACGACCTGCAATTCGTGGAGGTCTGGCTGGACCCCCACGAGACGGTGATCGGCGAGGCCGGCGCCATGATGTACATGAATCCTGGCATCACCTTCGAGGCGAAGATGGGCGACGGAGCCGACCCCGACGAGGGGACGTGGAGCAAGCTCAAGTCCGCCGGCAAGCGGGCGCTGGCCCAGGAGTCCATCTTCCTCACGCACTTCACGAACATGGGGGGCGGCAAGTCCAGCGTGGCGTTCGCCGCCGAGTTCCCCGGCAAGATCGTCCCGGTGGACCTCACCCAGCACGGCGGCCGCATCATCTGCCAGAAGGATGCCTTCCTGTGTGCGGCCCTCGGCACGAGGATCGACATCGCCTTCCAGCGCAAGATCGGAACCGGCCTGTTCGGTGGCGAGGGCTTCATCCTGCAGAGCCTCAGCGGCGACGGCCTGGCGTTCCTGTCGGCGGGCGGAACCGTCATCCGCCGCCAACTGAAGGGTGAGCAGCTGCGTGTCGACACCGGCTGCATCGTGGGGTTCGAGCAGGGCATCGACTACGGCATCGAGCGCGCCGGCAACCTCAAGTCCAGCATCTTCGGCGGCGAGGATGCGGTCGGCGAGGCGGGAGAACGGCAGCGACTGCAGCCACACGGCGCCGTGGCCCGACAGCGTGGCCAGGAACAGGCCCTCGCCGCCGAAGA
>CAZTZI010000221.1:0-4908 GCA_964618115.1 uncultured Acidimicrobiales bacterium | reverse complement strand
CCCCGGCGCCCCGGCGACGCACAAACTCGCCGTGATCACCCCCGACATCGACCGCCTCGACGAGATAGGGCTCGCCGACCTGGTCTTCGACTCCTTCGACCGCACCTTCAACGCCTACATCGACCGGGTCAACGGCTTCGGCGGCATCGGCGGGAACTGCTTCGAGTTCCGGTTCTACGAGTGGGGCTTCACCAACCCCGCCGAGGACTTCGGCGCCATCTGCGCCGAAGTGCCCCAGGTGCAGCCGCTGATGCTGTTCGTCTTCGGCTTGACGCCCGATCTGGCCGGCTGCACCACCCTCGCCGGCCGGATCCCGACACTCGGGCTCTACAGCCAGTTCCCCGCGGCCTTCTTCGAACAGACCGCGGGGCTGCTGTTCGTGGACCACGGGTCCCTGGAGTTCCTGCTCGACAACGGGCTGCGGACCGCCGCCGCCGCGGGCGTGCTCGGCGGCGACCTCGTCAGCCTGTTCCACAGCGCGGATGACGCCGCCCCGTCGGTGCAGGCGGCCATGGCGCAGGTGAGCCAGGACCTCGGCCTCGAGACGGCCCCCGCCGTCGGCGTGCCGGTCGGACTGTTCGGCACCGCCGCCGTCGTGATCGAGGAGCAGTTCCGCAACATCGGCGGCGAACTCTTCCACCCCGACGAGGCGGTCTTCGCGGCGGCGGCCGCGCAGATGCCGCCCGAACCGGAGGGCCTGCTGGCCGGCATGCGCCGCTTCTACATCGACGCCGCCACGGCCATGGCCGCCGCCGGTGTCACCGCGGTGGCGGCCACCGCCGACTGGGACGCCGTGCGCAACCTCATGCGTGCCGCCGAGCTGGTCGGCTGGCACCCCAAGTGGATCACCAACGACGCGCAGATCGCGTTGATCACGCTCGTCGACGCGCCCGCGGCGCAAGGCCAGAACCTCGTGCAGGTCAGCTCGCGGCGGGCCGCGGACGACCCCATCGACGGACTCGACCGGGGATGTCTCAGCCTGCGCAACACCGGCAGCAGCGCGGAGCCCTTCGCCCACCGCTACCACACCGACGCCTGGAGCCTGCTGACCGCCTCGTGCGACTACCTCGACGTGGTCTTCAGCGCCGTGTCGCGGGTGGACGGACCGCTGACCCGCGAAGCCTTCCTGGCGGCTCTGGCGGAGACGGACTACACCACCGCCCACGGCCAGAGGCTCCGCTTCACCGCCGGCGATCCCTACGGCTCGGACAGCTTCCGGGTGCTCCGCGCCGACCCCGACTGCGTGCTCAACGAATGGGGATGCATGCGTCCCCTCACCGACTGGTTCGCCGCGGCGGGCGACCCCGCCGCCGCGGCGAGCGGAACGGAGGCGACCGGTGAAGGCTGACAGGCGCCGGGGGCGGGCCGCGCTCGGCGCCGTGCTGGCCGCGGCGCTGGCCGCGGCGGGCTGCGCCGGCGGCACCGGTGGCGGGGGAGGCTTCGACCTCACCACCGGCACCACCGCGGCGGGCGTGGCCGCGGCCCCCGAGGACGCTGCGGCGGCGCCGGTCGTGATCCGCCTCGCCCTGGCACCGGACCCGCTGTGGCAATGGCTGGAGGATTCCGGCACGCGCGCCGCCTGGGAAGCGTCGCACAACGTCCGCATCGAGGTCTCCAACCCCTTCGACCAGTTCGCGGCCTTCGCCGGCGGTCACGCCGACGTGGTGGTCATCAACGCCCTCGACGTGCCCAAGTTCGTGGAGCAGCCCGAACGCGACCCGGTCATCATCGGCAAGTACACCACCGACCGCAGCATCCTGGCCGTGCGGCGCACCTCGCGGGCCGAGAACCTCGAGGACCTCGTCGAGCGGCGCATCGCCGTGGAGAGCTCCCTGGCCTCCACGCTGCTGTGGGGCCTCATCGCCGAGTTCCGCTACGGCCTGGACTTCAGCGACGACAGCGCCGACTTCGACCTCGTGACCGTCGAGCCGGCCAGCGTCGCCGACCTCGTCATGCGCGGCGACGTGGACGCCTGCATCTGCACACCGGACTTCAGCGTGCCGTTCCTGGCCGAGGGCCGGCTGCGGGTGCTGTACGACGGCGACTCGGCGTCGGATCTCTACACCGCGTCCTACACCGCCGTGGTGTTCGGTGGTGAGGGACTCGACGAGGAGCCGGGGACCATCGCCGATGCTTTCGTTGCCGACAAGGCGTGGTACGAAGCCAACCGGGAGGCGGTCGACGCACTGCTCGGCCTGTGGGACGAGGGCGTGGTCGCCTGGAAGCAGAACAAGGCGCAGATCGTGGCTGACTACCCGCATCACTTCTCAGTCCGGAGCGACGCCGAGGTCGCCTGGCTGTCGGACTACATCGAGGCGCACGACTGGATCGTGCCGTCGGTCTACATCACCGAGCAGGAGGTCGACTCGCACAAGTTCGCCTTCTCCCGGCTGCGGGACCTCGGCCTGGTGCCCGCCGACGCCACCGCCCCGGAGATCGAGGTCGTGCCGTCGCCGGGCGCCGGCGGAGACGGCACGGGAGGCTCGACGTGACCACCGCACCGACACTCACGCCCGGCTCGGTCTCGGAGCTCTCGGCGCGGGAACTGCGCCGGGACATCCGGAGGCGCTGGGGCTTCCGGCTCAGCGTGGTCGTCGGCTGGGCGGTCTTCATCGCCGTCTGGTACCTGTTCGCGCGCCTCGTCTTCACGCCCCAGCAGCTGCCGCAGCCCCACATCGTGGCCGTCGAGGCGTGGGACGTGCTCACCCAGCGCGAATTCGCCGCCAACATCCAGGCCAGCATCCTGCGGGTCGTGGCCGGCTTCCTGCTGGCGCTGGCGGTCAGCATCGGCCTGGGCCTCCTGATCGCCTACAGCCAGTGGTGGCGGCGGCTGCTGAACAGCATGCTGCTGTTCATCGTGAGCGTGCCGACGGTGAGCTTCGCCATCCTGTCGCTGATCGTGCTGGGCATCTCGCCGCTGGGGCCCGTCCTCAACGCCATGCTGGTGGCGACGCCCTACATCACCATGAACCTCGCCCAAGGGCTCACCGGCGTGGACCGGCGGCTGATCGTCATGAGCGAGGCCTTCGGCCGCACCCGCTCGCAGATCATCGGCGGGATCCTCATCCCGTCCTCGCTGCTGTCGATCCTGGGCGGCACCCGCCTGGCGTTCGCCGTGGCGTGGCGCATGGAGCTGCTGACCGAGGTCTTCGCCTCCTCCGAGGGCATCGGCTTCCAGATCCGGCGCAGCTTCGAGAGCTACGACATCCGCGGCATGCTCGCCTGGGCGGTGCTGTTCGTGGCGATCATGCTGATCGTCGAGAACCTCTTCTTCCGCCAGATCGAACGCCGGTTCTCCCGCTGGCGCGCGCCGACCATGGGGGAAGCGCCATGAGCGACATCCACGCCTACCAGGGACTCGCCCCCCTCCGCAGCGAGGAGGCGCGGCCCGTCGCCGCCGGTCCGCTGACGCTGCGGGGCCTGCTGCGCCGGACCTGGTTCATCCGGCTCCTGGCCGTCGGCGTCCTGCTGTTCATCTGGCAGTGGATCACCTGGACGAACACGCGGGTGCCCGGCATCGACGAGATCGTGCGCTTCATGATCACCGAGATCAGCGGCGGCTCCCACGGCGGGACGCTCAGCGGCGACTTCTGGGACCCGCTGTCGCTCAGCCTGCTGCGCTACGGCATCGGCCTCGCCATCGGCATCCCCGCCGGCGCCGTGATCGGGCTGCTCATCGGCACCTCCCGCTGGGCGCGGGGCCTCTTCAACGACACCGTGCTGGTGCTGCTGGCGCTGCCGGCGGTGGTGTGGGCGTTCATGGCCTCGCTGTGGTTCGGCCTCTCCTCGAGCGGTCCGATCCTGGCGGTGGTCCTCACGGCCATCCCGTTCATGGCGGTCAACCTCAGCGCCGGGGTGCGCGACATAGACCGGGGGCTCATCGAGATGAGCCGCTCCTTCGGCGTGCCCGCCGGGCGCCGGCTGTACCACCTGCTGCTCGGCGGCACGCTGCCGAGCGGCTTCACCGGCCTGCGGCTGGCCTTCATGACCGGCTGGAACAGCCTCCTGATCGTGGAGTGGTTCAGCGCCACGTCCGGGGTGGGCTGGCGGGCCCGGTTCTGGTACGACGCGCTGCGCTACCCCGGCTTCGTGGCCTGGATCTTCCTGTTCGTGCTGCTCATCACGCTGCTGGACCGGCTGCTGCTGAGCCCCCTGGAGCGGCGGGCCTTCCAATGGAACCAGCAGCCCACACTGACCTTCGAGGAGGAACTGTGAGACCCGACACCCCGTCAGCCCGGAGAGGATGAGATGGCGACCGTACTCATAGAGAACCTCACCAAGGTCTACCCGCCGACCCCCAACCACCCCACCCAGGTGCAGGCCCTCGGCGGCGTGAACATGTCGGTCACCGGCAACGTTTTCGTGGCCGTCGTCGGCCCCTCCGGCAGCGGCAAGACCACGCTGCTGAACATCGTCGCCGGCGTGGAGCGGCCCACCTCGGGGTCGGCGCGCGCCCTGCAGGAGGGCGTGCCCGCCCAGATCGGCTACGTCTTCCAGGAGCCGCGGCTGCTGCCGTGGCGCACCGTCGTGGACAACATGCTCTACGTGCAGGACCGCAAGTCCGACCGCTCGCGCCGCGAGGCCGAGTTCTACCTGCAGATGGTGGGGCTCAGCGAGGTCGCCGACCTGTACCCGTCGCAGCTCTCCGCCGGCATGCAGCAGCGCGTGGGCATCGCCCGGGCGTTCCTCGTGAACCCCGACGTGCTGCTGCTCGACGAGCCCTTCAGCCACCTCGACGCCCTCACCGGGCGCTCGCTGCGCGACTACCTGCAGCGCATCTGGCTGCAGACCCGCAAGACGGCCCTGTTCGTCACCCACGACGTGACCGAGGCGGTGGAACTGGCCGACCGCATCGTCATGCTGCGCCCCGGCGGCGTGGCCTACGACGACATCCCCGTCCACCTGCCC
>CAZTZI010000220.1:0-6330 GCA_964618115.1 uncultured Acidimicrobiales bacterium | reverse complement strand
GCGACACCCGTCGCCAAGTCCGGTCGAACCTCGGGCCGATGCAAACCGCATGACCCTCGAGGATCAGGGTTGGTTTGGCCGGCAGCCTCTGTCGATCGAGCTTCCGACCTCGACCGATAGGAGGTACCGGATGCTCAAGCACCGCTCTGTTCTCTTTCTCGTCGCGCTCGTCGCGACAACCGGACTGCTGGCCACCGCCTGCGGCGACGACACGTCGAGCACCGTCACCGCAGTCGGATCGTCGGCTGAGCCCGCAATGCCGGAGCCCGCCCCGGCACCTGACGGATCCGCCTCGCCGCCGGCAGGCGTGACGGACCCCGCGCCGTCGCCGGCAGAAGCCGTCACGGCCCCGGCCGATGACGACCGGGAATCCGACACCACCGCAACCGCCGCCGAAGGCTCCGTCGACACCGACACCCAGGCCGAACTTCCCGCCGACACCGAGGGCACCCTGGAGGGGCCGGGCACGGCCGGCGAGGCGTTCCCCGTCACATTCACCTCCGACGGCGGGACGTGGACGCTCGACTCGCCGCCGCAGCGCATCGTCTCGCTCTCGCCGGCGGCGACGGAGATCCTGTTCGCCATCGGCGCGGGCCCGCAGGTGGTGGCGGTGGACGACTGGTCGACCTACCCGCCGGAAGCGCCGATGACCGACCTGTCGGGCTTCGACCCCAACATCGAGGCCATCACCGCCTACGAACCCGACCTCGTCGTGATCGCCTTCGACACGAACGACCTGGTCGCCGGTCTGACGGCCCTGGAAATCCCCGTGCTCGTGAGTGCCAGCCCGTTCGACATCTCGGGCGGCTACGGGGAGGTCGCCGCGCTCGGCGCGGCGACCTCCCACACCGACGAGGCCCGGGAGATCATCGAGGAGATGCGCGCCGAGATCGCCGAGGCACTGGCCGGCGCTCCAGAGGTTCCCATCCGCATCTACCACGAGCTGGACCAGACCTATTTCTCGGCCAGTTCCAACAGCTTCATCGGGGCCGTGTACACCGCGCTCGGCACGACGAACATCGCCGATCCCGCCGACAGCGACGGCTACGGCTTCCCGCAGCTCACCGAGGAGTACATCATCGAGGCGGACCCCCAGCTGATCATCATCACGGATCTCACCGCCTACACCGCCACCGACGTGGCCGCCCGCCCCGGCTGGGAGTCGATCTCGGCGGTGCGCGACGGCAACATCCTGGTCGTCAACGCCGACATCGCCTCGCGCTGGGGGCCTCGCCTGCCGCAGTTCGTCAGCACCGTCGCCGCGGCGCTGGCGGCGATCGCCGCGGCGTCGTAGGCGGGCCCGGAGCGCGACGGCACGATGGCGACGGTGCCCGCACCGGAGGGGGCCGATGCGGCCACCCGGCGCGCCTTCCGGCTGCATCCGGGGGCGGCAGCGGGTGCCCTGATCGTCCTGGTGGCCGTGGCGCTCCTCAGCGCCACGAGGGGGGCGGCCGGCCTCGGGTTCGTGGACGTGCTCGCCGCCCTCGTGGATCGCCTGCCGCTGGTCGACGTGGACTCGGCGCTGAGCAGCCGCCAGGAGGGCATCCTGTTCCAGATCCGGCTGCCACGACTGGTGCTGGGCATGCTCGTGGGCGGATCGCTGGCCATGGCCGGAGCCGCCTACCAGGGGGTGTTCCGCAACCCGCTGGCCGATCCGTACCTGCTGGGCGTCTCCGCCGGCGCCGGGCTCGGCGCGGTGCTGGCACTGGGGTTCGGCCTGGACCTGGGGCGGGGACCGTTCGACGCCGTGGCGGCGGCCGCCTTCCTGGGGGCGCTCGTGGCGGTCGCGGCGTCGGCCACGATCGCCCGCGGCGCCTGGCACTCGCCGGCCACCCTGCTGCTTGCGGGCATTGCGATGGCGGCGCTCTTCTCGGCCGCGCAGACCTACGCCCTCGGCCAGTTGAGCGAGACGCGCACGCGCGAGGTGCTCTCGTGGCTGTTCGGGCAGCTCAACACCAGCGGCTGGCGAGAGGTCGGGATCCTCGCCCCCTACGTGCTGGGCTGCGGAGCCGTCCTGCTGCTGCACCGCCGGCACCTCGACGTGCTGCGGGTGGGCGACGACGAGGCCCGCTCGCTCGGCTTGAACCCCAGCCGGTCACGACTCGTGGTGATCGTGGCGGCCTCGCTGCTGACGGCGGCGGCGGTGTCGGTCAGCGGCCTCATCGCCTTCGTCGGCCTCGTCGTGCCGCACATCGTCCGGCTGCTGGTGAGCCACAGCTACCGGGTGATCGTTCCGCTCTCGGCGCTCGGGGGAGCGGCCTTCCTGGCGTTCGTGGACACGGGCGCCCGCACTCTGACCGCTCCGGCCGAGCTGCCGGTCGGCGTGATCACCGCGTTCGTGGGCGCCCCGTTCTTCGCCCTGGTGTTGTGGCGCGGCGCCCGGAAGGTGGCGGCATGACCTCGCCGGCAGCCGCATCGACCATGGCGGCCGCGCCGGGCGGCGCCGACGCCCTCTCCTGCCGCGGCGTGCACGTGACGTTCGGTGAGACCGAGGCCCTGCGGGGCGTGGACCTGCACCTGGCGACCGGGGAGTGGCTCGGCCTGATCGGGCCCAACGGTGCCGGCAAGTCCACGCTGTTGCGGGCCATCGCCGGGCTGGTGCCCCACGACGGCTCCGTGGCGCTGGACTGCGGCCGGCGACCCGAAGGGACCGACGTGGCGCTGGTGCCGCAGATCCCGGCGCTTCCCGAGGGCATGACCGTGGCCGAGTACGCCCTGCTGGGCCGCAGCCCCCACCTGGGCTGGCTGGCGGTCGAGTCGCGCCGGGACCGGCGCATCGTGGCGGAGGTGCTCGAGCGGCTCGACCTGCAGGGCTTCGCCGACCGCCCCGTGACGCACCTCTCCGGCGGCGAGACCCAACGGGTGGTGCTCGCCCGGGCGCTCGTCCAGCAGGCGCCGGTCCTGCTGCTGGACGAGCCGACCAGCGCCCTGGATCTCGGCCATCGCGACGCCGTACTGGAACTGATCGACGAGTTGCGCCGGCACGACGGCATCTCCGTGATCGCCGCTATGCACGACCTCGGCACGGCAGCACGCTTCGCCGATCGCCTCGCACTGATCGACCGGGGACGCATCGTGGCCGACGGCCCGCCCCGGAGCGTGCTGGCACCGGGCAGACTCTCCGATGTCTACGCCACACCGCTCAGCGTCCACACCGTGGACGGCGAGATCGTCGTCCTACCCGCACCCCGCACGCGACAGGAGCACCCCGTATGACCAGCGAAGAAGCCCCTCTCACAGACCGACCGTACGAGCAGCGTGAACTCCGCTCGGCGCCCTCGCTGGTGCTGGTCAACACCGGCGACGGCAAGGGCAAGTCCACCGCCGCGTTCGGCACGATCCTGCGCGCCGTCGCGCAGGGCTGGCCGGTGGCGGTGGTGCAGTTCCTCAAGAGCGGCGACTGGAACACCGGCGAGGAGAAGACCTGCCGCGGCCTGGGCGTGGAGTGGTACTCGGCGGGCGACGGCTTCACCTGGGATTCCGAGGACATTGACGAGACCAAGGCCAAGGCGGAGGCGGCCTGGGAGTTCTCTGCAGGGTTGCTGGCTGCGGGCAACCATCGGCTGGTGGTGCTTGACGAGATCAGCTACGCCATGACCTGGGGCTGGATCGACGCCACTGAAGTGGCCGCGACTCTGGCCGGGCGCCCGGAGCAGATCAACGTGATCCTCACCGGGCGCGACATGGCAACCGAGGTGATCGAGGTGGCCGACACCGTCACCGAGATGGTGAGCGTGAAGCACGCCTTCGATGGCGGGATCCGGGCCAAGAAGGGGATCGACTACTGAGCGCCGCGGCCCCCGCGGAGGGCCGGATCGCCCGCTGCGTCCACGCGGCGGTGCGGGCGGGACTCGAATCGTGATCACGCTCGTGCTCGGCGGCGCCAGTTCGGGGAAGTCCCTCGTCGCCGAGGAGATCGCTGCTTCGTTCGGCAACGACGTCACCTACGTGGCGACGGCGGTTCCCGCGCCGGGCGACACCGACCACGCGGCCCGCATCGAGGCCCACCGGAAGCGCCGCCCGGAGGGCTGGTCGACGTCGGAGTGCACGGCCGCACCGGACCTCGCCCGGAGCCTCCGGCGGATCACCGGTGTGGCGCTGGTCGACTCCCTCGGGACATGGGTCACGCTCCAGGCGGCGTTCGACGTCGAAGGGCAGATCGAGGATCTGCTCGCGGCGCTGGCCGAGCGTGCCGCACCGACCGTCCTGGTCTCCGAGGAGGTCGGCCTGGCCGTCCACCCGCCCACCGAGGCAGGGCGGCGCTACGTCGACACAGTCGGCACGCTCAACCAGTGGGTCGCCGCCGTGGCGGACCGGGTCCTGCTCGTTGTCGCCGGGCGCGCCGTGGAGCTTCCCGCCGGGCGACCGATCGACCACCCGTGCTGAGCGCTCTGACCTTCCTGACCGTCCTTGGACGCTCCCGCGCACCCGGTGACCGCACGTTCCGGTGGTTCCCGGTCGTCGGCGCCGGGCTCGGTGCCGCCGTCGGGGCCGTGCACCTCGGCACACACCGGCTCTGGCCACCGCTGGTCGCCGCGGCGGTGATCCTCGCAACCGACCTGATCCTCACCGGGGCGCTGCACCTCGACGGGTTGGCCGACAGCGCGGACGGGCTGGCGGTCCATGCCGAGCGATCCCGGCGGCTTGCGCTGATGGCCGAGCCCGGCATCGGCGCGTTCGCCCTGGCGGCCGGCGGGAGCGTGCTCCTGGCCCGCTGGGCGCTGCTCGCCGACCCCGACATCGAATTCCTGTCCTTCGTGGCGCTGTGGGCGCTGAGCCGGACCCTGGCGGCGACCGTGCCCGCGTTCGTTCCCTACGCCCGCCCCGGCGGCCTGGCCGCGGCGTTCCTCTCCGGCTCCCGGCGATGGCTGCTGGTCTGGCCGGCTGCCGCCGGTGTCGGCCTGTACTTCCTGGAGGGAGCACTCGGCCCGATCGCGCTGGGCGCCGCCGTCCTGACCGCCGCCGGGATCGCCGCCTTGGCGCGACGGCGGCTCGGAGGCTTCACCGGCGACATCCTCGGTGCCGTGATCATGCTCAGCGAGACGGCGGGCCTCCTGACCCTCGTGGCCTCGCCGTGAATCGCCGGCCCGGGATCGGCTCGGGAGTGCCGAGCGGACCCCGCGCGCCTCGAGCGGGTGCCCCGTGAACAGGCTCGCCCGGCGCTGCGGGGCGGTCGCGGCCGGCCTGCTGCTGGACCGCCTCGCCGGCGAGCCACCTGCCGAGTCCCACCCGGTGGCCACCTTCGGGCGCCTCATGGAGCGGCTCGAGGAGCGGATCCGGTCCGACGGCCGGGCGCGCGGGATCGGCTACGTCGCCGTCGGCATCGCCGTGGGCATCCTTGCGGGCCGGCTGATGCGCTCGGTCACGACCGCCGTGGCGCTCACCGTTGCCGGGCGGGAACTCCGGCGTGTCGCAGCCGGGGTCGGCGAGGCCGCAGCGGGCGGGGACCTGGCGCGGGCCCGGTCCGAGCTTCCGGCACTCGTCGGGAGGGATCCCAGCGACCTGGATGCCTCGGGGGTGGCGGCCGCAGCCATCGAGTCGGTGGCCGAGAACAGCGTCGACGCCGTCATCGCTCCCGCCTTCTGGGCGGTCGTGGCGGGTGCGCCGGGCGCCGTCGCCTACCGGGCGATCAACACGATGGACGCCATGGTCGGCCACCGAAACGACCGCTACCGCAGGTTCGGCTGGGCGGCCGCCCGCCTCGACGACCTCGCCAACTACGTGCCGGCCAGGATCTTCGCCGGGCTGGTCGCCGCCGTCGTTCCCGAGCGAGCGCGGGAGGTCCTCGCCGCGGTGCGCCGTGACGCTCCGGCCCACCCGTCGCCGAACGCGGGTGTCGCCGAGGCCGCCGTGGCCGGTGCCCTCGGCCGGGAACTCGGCGGTCCGCTGCGCTACGGCTCCATCCGCGAGAACCGCCCACCGCTGGGGACCGGTCCACGGCCCACTCCCGCCGACGTGGCCCGTGCCGTCGACATCGCCGACCGCGTCGAGCGAGTGCTGCTGGCCTTGCTGGGGCTCGCCTGGCTGCTGGGTGCCGGCCGGCGAGCACCGAGTGCGGGGAGACTCGTCCCGTGAGCGCTGCTCCGTTTCCCGCGGCGCCACCGCTGGACGCTGGGGCCATGGCGGCGGCTCGCCGCCGCTGGGCGACCCGGGCGGAGCCGCCCGGTGCACTCGGGCGTCTGGAGGATCTGGCCGTCCACCTCGCAGGGGTGACGGGGCGCTGCCCGCCGCCCGTGCCCGCCGCCCCAGCGGTGGCGGTCTTCGCCGGCGACCACGGCGTGGTGGAGGACGGTGCCAGTGCCTGGCCGTCGGCGGTGACCGCGGCGATGG
>CAZTZI010000219.1:0-4214 GCA_964618115.1 uncultured Acidimicrobiales bacterium | reverse complement strand
CGGGCCCACGACCGAGAGGAGTCCCCTGTTCAGGGCCTCGATCAGCAAGGCGTGGGACACGATCAGCAGCGTCCCGGCCGCAACGACCATCTGGACGGCCCGCCGGTGCTGCGGTCGGATCGTTGCGGCCGGGACGCTGCTGATCGTGTCCCACGCCTTGCTGATCGAGGCCCTGAACAGGGGACTCCTCTCGGTCGTGGGCCCGATCACCTCGCTGACACCCGCCTTCACCGTGCTCGGGGCACGGCTCTTCCTGCGTGAGCACGTGAGCCGCGTCCAGGCGGCCGGCATGGTGGTCATCATCGCCGGGCTGGCGCTGCTGGCAATCGGTTAGCCGGCGGGCGCGGGACGGCGCCGGGCCGGGATGGCACGTCCGGGGCACCCGGTCGGGCGCCCCGCGAGCGGTCGCCGGCAGCCGCTCAGGCGACCACCAGGAGACCGAGGTAGGCCGCGGCCACCCCGCCGGCCAGCGAGGCGGCGGCATAGCCAACGGCCCGCCGGCGATCGCGACGCCACAACTCGGTCGTCTCGACAGCCAGGGTCGAGAACGTCGTGAGCGAGCCGAGCGCGCCGCTCGCCAGGATCACCGTCGCCGACGGGCCGGCGCCGGCGAGCAGCCCGAGGGCGAACGATCCGACCACGTTCACGACCAGCGTGCCGTAGGGGAAAGCCTCGCGGTTGAGTCGCGCCGATGCCGCCACCCGCAGCAGGGTCGCGGCCCCGGCCGCCGCCAGGAACCCGATGGTGGTCACGTCGCCACCCCCCGGAACGACCGGTGCAACCGGCGCCGCAGCAGTCCGGCGGCAACGGCTGCGACGACGGCCGCGGTGAGCGACACGCCTGCATAGAGAGCACCCGCCCCGATCCGGCCCGAGTCGAAGTGCTCGGCGGTGATCAGGCCGAACGCCGAGAACGTGGTGAAGCTGCCACAGAAACCCGCCCCGGCAACTCTGGCCCGCACCCCGCGCCCGCCATCGGCACCCGCCACCAGCCAGCCGAGCACCGCACTGCCGGCCACGTTCACGATCAGCGTCGCCCACAACGTCGAATCACCGGGCCAGACGTCGTGCACCCACCAGCGCACCGCGGCTCCGGCCATCCCGCCGAGGGCGAGCGCAGGAGCCGCACGGAGATCCATCGCCACCGAACGTAGCGCCGGGGAGGACTAGCCTCGCCGGATGCCCAAGCGTGCTCCGCGGCATATGCGCTGAATGGAAGTCCTCCTCGGCGTCGGGGTGGCCGCCGGCTTCGGTCTCTCCGACTTCATCGGCGGGAGCGCCAGCCGGCGCGCAGGGCCGCTGCGGACGATCACCGGGGTTCAGCTCACAGGAGCCGCCATCATCGGCATCTACCTGCTGGCGGCGTCGCAACCGCTCGGGGGTGTTCGCGAGACCGTCCTCGCAGCGATCAGTGGCGCGTCACTCGCCTTCGCCGGCGGATGCATGTATGCAGGGCTCACGTGGGGTCGCATGTCCGTCATGGCGCCAGTGGCCGCCGCGGCGATGGCGGTGATCACGTTCGCAGCGGGCCTGGTGCGCGGCGAGCGCCCCTCCGCGCTTGCCCTGGCCGGCGTTGCGCTGGCAATGGTGGCGGTGGTGCTCATCTCGCGCCCGCCGCGGGCTGCCGACGTGCCGCTGGGGCAGACGGGTTCCCCGCGGCGGATCGGCCTCGGCGGCGAGCTGGCGCTGTCGGTCCTTGCCGGAGCAGGCTTCGCCGGCTTCCAGACCACCCTCGGCGAGATCGGCGGCGCGGCGGGACTCGCGCCCCTGCTCGTGGTCCGAGGCGTCGGTGGGACCCTCAGCCTGGCGGTCCTGCTGGTGGTCTGGCGCCGAGCGGGCGCCCCCCACCTCCGGGTCCCCCAGCGCAGCACGGTCGTGCCGGTGATGACCGCCGGGCTGCTGCTGCTCGTGGCGCACGCGCTGCTGATCGAGGCCCTCTCGCAGGGTCTGCTGTCGGTCGTCGGCCCGATCACCTCCCTGTCGCCCGCCTTCACCGTGATCCCGGCGCGGATCTTCCTCCACGAGCACATCAGCGGCATGCAGATCGTCGGCATGGTCCTGGCGACGGTGGGGCTGGTGCTCGTGGCACTCGGCTGAAGCGGACCGCGGCGCGCGCCCCCGCACCCCGGACGACCATCCGGGGCAGCCCCGGCGGCGCACTAGTCTTGCCGGGTGTTTTGCCCCGGCGCCCCGCTGAACCTCTAGGTCATGGACGTTCTTCTGGGCGTGGGCGTGGCCGCCGGCCTCGGGCTCGCCGACTTCTTCGGCGGGATGTCCGGCAGGCGCACCGGGCCGGTCCGCACCATCGCCGGCGTCCAGATCGTCGGCGGGGTGATCATCGGCATCTACGTGCTGGCCAGGTGGCAAACGCTCGGCGACACCCGCACCGTGCTACTGGCGGTCCTGGCCGGGGGGGCGCTGACGCTCGGCATCGGATTCATGTACACCGGCTTCACGTGGGGTCGCATCGGGGTGGTCGCTCCGGTGACCGCGGCGTTGATCGCGGTCCTCACCTTCGGGGTGGGTCTGGTGCGTGGCGAGCGCCCGTCCGCGCTGGCTCTGGCCGGTGTGGGATTGGCGATCGTGGCCGTGATTCTCATCTCGCGACCGCCGCGGGCGGCCGACGCAGCGGCCGGGGAGACCAGGACACGGTTCGGGCTGGGCGCCGAGTTGGGGCTGTCGCTCGCAGCCGGGGCGTCACTGGCGACCTTCCAGTCCACGATCGGCGAGATCGGCGACGCGGCGGGCCTGGCGCCCCTGCTCGTCGTACGCGCCGCCGCCATAGGCCTCAGCCTGGCGGCCCTGGGTGTGGTCTGGCGACGAGCCGGTTTCCCCCGCCTCCGGGCACCCCGGCGCAGCACGCTCGTACCGGTTGTGGTCAGCGGGATCCTGCTGCTGCTGGCGCACGCGCTGCTGCTGGAGGCCCTCTCGCTGGGGCTCCTGTCCATCGTCGGTCCGATCACGGCACTGTCGCCGGCCTTCACGGTGATCCCGGCGTGGATCTTCCTCCACGAGCACATCAGCCGCGTGCAGGTCGTGGGCATGATCGTGGCCACGGCGGGCTTGGTGCTCGTGGCGCTCGGCTGAAGTCACGAGGCGGGGTCGAACGCCCGGCTCGCAGACGAGACGCCGGCGCGCTTGCTCGCCTTCGACATCCTGGCTCTGGGGGACCGCGACCTCACCGGCCGGCCGTTCGCCGAGCGCCGGGGAATCCTGGCCGAGGTGGCCGGAGCATTCGAGGCGCCGGTTCATCTCACTCCTGCCACCACGGACCGGTCTGTCGCCGCCGAGTGGTTCGAGCGCTTCGAGGGTGCCGGGCTGGACGGGATCATCGCCAAGCCGGCCGGCGATCCCTACCTGGCCGGCCGGCGGGCGCAGTTCAAGCTCAAGCACCGCCGGACCGCCGACTGCGTGGTTGCCGGCTACCGCGTGCACCGCAGCGGCGACGGCGTGGGCTCGCTGCTCCTGGGTCTGCACGATGCCCGCGGCACGCTGCACTACGTCGGCGCGGCATCGGGGTTCACCGCACAGCGACGGGACGAACTGCTGACGAAGCTGGCAGCCCATCGCAGCGGAGATCCGGCGGAGCACCCGTGGCTGGGCGACGGTGCCGCGGGACGTCTGCCCGGTTCTCCGAACCGCTGGCGCTCCGGGGCCGAGGCCTGGGTGCCGCTGGCCGGCGCGCCGGTGGCCGAAGTCGCCTACGACGCGGTTCTATCGGGGAGGTTCCGCCACAGCACGCGCCTGCTGCGCTGGCGGCCCGATCGATCGCCACGGAGTTGCACGTACGCCCAACTCGCCCGCATCCCCCCGGTGGAGCTGGCGGAGATCTTCGGCGCCGCCCGGTCGACGGCCTGATGGCCGGCCGGGGGCGCGGCGGCCACCGGCAGCCGCGCGCGACCTACCGGCCTGCGAAGTTCCACCGGAGCCGAACAACCGCCCGCTAGACAGCACATAGTGGATCAGGACCCCAACTTCGGCGGCGCTCCCGCACACGACCCGCGCCGGCGGTCGTGGCTGCTGCTCGGAGGGATCACCCTCTCCGTCGTCGTGATCGTCATTGCCGTCGTCCGCATCGGCTCCGGCGGCGACGCGGTACCGGACGTCTCGACCGGGGACGACGTCGAGGCAACGGACGATCGGAGTGCCGGCGCCGATGAGAACTCCGACCGGACGACCCCGGAACCTGCGGCGGAACCCCCGGTCGCTCCGGAC
>CAZTZI010000218.1:0-13565 GCA_964618115.1 uncultured Acidimicrobiales bacterium | reverse complement strand
GCACCGAGGTCCCCCTGGAGTGACCCCCGGCGCTGCGGGGCGGCCCGGTGGTCGGGGCGGCGCGGAGCGACCCCCGGCGCTGCGGGGCAACCCCGAGAACCAGGTCGCGACCCGGACGGAGGGCGCTGACCTCCGAGCGTGGGGGCCCCGGCAGCCCGAGATGCCGGCGGTAGCGTCGCCGGGGTGGCGACGGTTGCGATCGTCTCGTTCCGGCTGGGCCTGACCGACGGGGTGTCGGTGGTGGCGGGCCGCTGGGCGACGATCCTCCGGCGGCTGGGCCACCGGGCAGTCACGGTGGCCGGCGAGGGGACCGTGGACCGGGTGGTCGCGGGCCTGGAGATCGGCGCCGCGCGGCCACCCGATCCGAGCGAGGTGGCGGCCGCCCTCGCCGACGCGGACCTGGTGGTGGTCGAGAACCTCTGCACGATCCCGCTGAACCTGCCCGCGGCGCGGGTGCTGGCCGCCGTGCTGGCCGGACGGCCGGCCGTGCTGCACCATCACGACCCGCCGTGGCAGCGGGAGCGGTTCGCCCACGTCACCGAGCTGCCTCCCGACGACCCGGCCTGGCGTCATGTCACCATCAACCGGCTGACCGAATCCCAGATGGGCGAGCGCGGGTTCAGCGCCACGACGATCTACAACCCGTTCGAGACGAACCCTCCGCCGGGCGACAGAGCCGCCACCCGGCGCCTGCTGGACGTCGCTCCCGACGAATTGCTCGTCGCCCACCCGGTGCGCGCCATCGCCCGCAAGGACATCCCCCGCGCGCTGCAAGTCTGCGAGGACCTCGGTGCTTGTTACTGGCTCACGGGGCCCGTCGAGGAGGGTTACGAAACGGAACTGGAGGGCATCCTCGACCGCGCCGGCTGCCGCGTGCTGCGATCCCCGGCGCCGAGCGTCGCCGACATCTACGCCGCAGCCGACGCGGTGGCGTTCACCTCGCTCTGGGAGGGATTCGGCAACCCGCCGGTCGAAGCCGCAGCCCACGGCCGCCCCGCAATCGTCAGCCACTACCCCGTGGCCGACGAACTGCGCGCCCTCGGCTTCCGCTGGTTCGACCCTGACGACCTCGCCACCCTGCGCGCCCACCTCGCCACCGGCGACGCCGAAATGCTGGAACACAACCGTCGAATCGTCGAACGGCACCTCTCCATGGAGGTCATCGGCGCCCACGTCGCCGACCTCCTCGACGGCATCGGCATCAACGCCTGAACCGATCCGCCTGTCGGGCGCCCCGCAACGGCGGCGGGCAGCGGCTGCTACGCTGCAGTGGAACTTCCCCCTGAGGCAACAAATCCGGCGGATCCCGCCCAGGGAGGAACGTGACCCCATGCAGGACGGCAACCTGGAACTCATAATCACGTTGGTGTCGATCATCGGTGCCAACCTCGGCGCCATCTTCGGTGCCTTCGGATTCCTCCACCGCGAGATGCGCCGCGGATTCGAGAAGGTCGACCAGAGATTCGAGAAGGTCGACCAGAGATTCGAGAAAGTCGACCAGAAGTTCGGACTCCTTGAGAAGAAGTTCGACGGCAAGCTCGACCACCTCGAGGAGAGGTTCGACAAGGAGTTCGCCGCCGTGCGCGCGGACGTGGGCACCCTGCAGGTGAGCCTTGCCCGCATCGAGGGGCACCTGGGGCTCGCCGCGCTCCCACCGGCGGCGCAACTCGGCACCGGTGACCCCCCCGCGCAGACCGCCTGAGCGTCCGCGGCGGCCGGGCATGCCCGCCGGCCGCCGCGGGGGCGCCGTTAGGCTGCCGAGCGTGGTGATCGTGGAGTCGGCGGGCGTGGTGAAGCGCTTCGGCTCCACCGTGGCCCTCTCGGGCGTGGACGTCACCATCGGCGAGGGTGTCACCGGCCTGCTGGGCGCCAACGGCGCCGGCAAGACGACGCTGCTGACGCTGGTCCTGGGGCTCCGCAACCGCGACGAGGGGACCATGAGCGTGCTGGGCGTCGATCCCGACATCGCAGGTCGCGAGGTACGGCAGCGGCTGGGGTTCGCCCCCGAGCACCACCATCTGCCGGGCGACATGACCGCCGCCGACCTGGTGGCCCACATCGCCCGCCTGCACGGGCTGCCGCACGTCCACGCCACCCAGCGGGCCAGCGACACGCTGTGGGAGGTGGGCCTGGGCGAGGAGCGTTTCCGCCCCATCGGCACCATGTCCACAGGTCAACGCCAGCGGGTCAAGCTGGCCCAGGCGGTGGCGCACCATCCCGAGTTGGTCATCCTCGATGAGCCCACCGACGGCCTCGACCCCATGCAGCGCACCGACATGCTGGCGCTCATCAGCCGGCTGGCCACCCAGCACGGCATCAACGTGCTCATCAGCTCGCATCACCTGCAGGAGGTCGAGCGAGTCTGCACGAGCGTCGTGATGCTGGACGCCGGGCGGGTGGCGCGCGCCGGCCGGGTCAGCGAACTCACGGCATCGGAAGCCGGCCTGGTGGTCGAGGTCTACGAGCGGGCCGCCCACCTTGCCGCCGCCCTGGAGACGGCGGGATTCACGGCCCGCGCCGAAGACGACGAGGTCGTGCGAGTGGCGGCGGCGAGCCCGGACCCCGACAGCGAGTCCGCGTGCGCCGATGCCGTGCGCGACGCGGTGGCCGACCTCGAACTGCGGCTGCGATCGGTCCTCCCCGAGCACAGGTCCCTGGCCGAGGTCTTCAGCGCCTCGCAAGGCGAGCCCGGCGATCCCCCGGGCGACGCACCGTGAGCGACTGGGCCGGCGGGCAGCAGGCGCAGATCTTCGAGGGCGGCTTCCGGCCCTACACCGGTCCCCGGCTGCCGCCGCAACGGTCGTTCCGCTCGCTCTACACCTACTCCCTCGGCAGGCTCCTCGGTCGCAAGCGCCGGTTCCGCAGCAAGCTGATCGGCCTGGCGTCGTTCTTCGTCGCCTGGATCAGGGCCGTCGTGCTGATCTTCCTGGCGACGCTCTTCTCCGAGCTCGGCGATCTCGATTTCGACACCGTGCGCGAGTACTACCCGCAGGCCGGCGTCGTGCTCTTCACGGTCCTGGCGACGCCCATGCTGTTGAACACCGACCGCTCCAGCGGGCTGCTGAGCCTGTACCTGGCATCGCCCCTCAGCCGCCGCCGCTACCTGAGCGCCCAGGCGTCGGCGGTGTTCACGCTGCTGTTCACCATGGCGCTCGTGCCCCTGCTGGCACTCGGCATCGTCTACACCGCGGTGGGGTCCGGACCGGGCCATGCCGGTGACTTCGTCATCTTCTGCCTGCGCAGCGGGGCGGGAGCCATCTCGCTGGCGCTGGTGCCCACCACCCTCGGCGTGGCCATCTGCAGTCTCGTGCGGCGGGCCGGGCTGGCCATCGTGGTGACCGCCCTGTGCCTGCTGGTTCCCGCCGGAATCACCGCGCTGCTGATCGAACAGGCCGGCGTGGCGGTCGAGATCGGTGTCCTGGATCCGATGCGCCTGTCTCAGTCGCTCGCCAGGCGCTCCCAGGCCCTGCCGCTGACCAATGACGCGCCCGGGTCACTCGACGCCATGGCCACGTGGCTCGTGGTGCTCGCCAACCTGGCCTGGGCGGCGGTGCTGAGCGGCGTCGCCCACTGGCGTTACGGGCGCCTGGAGGTGGAACGGTGAGCGGCGCACCACCCCAGGAGGTCATGATCGAAGTCGAGCGCGTCTCCAAGCGTTTCGGCGACCTCGTGGCCGTCTCGGACGTGTCCTTCCGGCTGGGCGCCGGTGTGACGGCACTGCTCGGGCCCAACGGTGCGGGCAAGTCGACGATGCTGCGGATGCTGAGCGGACTCGCAGCGCCCAGCGGGGGGACGGTGCGCGTCCTCGGCGGCAACCCCCGTGACGACATCGAGTTGCGGAGGCGGATCGGCCTGGTGCCTCAGCAGGAGTCGCTGTTCGAGCACATGCGGTTGCGCGAATTCGTGCGGCTCGCCGCGAACCTGTCCGGAACCCCGGACCCCGGAGGGGCCACCGAACGGGCGATCGGCACCGTGGGCCTCGACCCCGCCGACAAGCGCCGGCTGAACACCTACTCCAAGGGCATGCGCCAGCGGGCGAAGCTGGCCTCCGCCATCGTGAGCGCTCCCGATCTGCTCTTCCTGGACGAACCGCTGACCGGTCTCGACCCGACCCAGCGCAACCTCATGATCGACCTGTTCCACCGCATCGGCGCCAGCGGGCGCTGCGTGCTGGTGTCCAGCCACGTGCTCGACGAGGTGCAGCGCCTGGGCACCGACGTGCTGGTCATGGGCAAGGGACGCCTGCTGGCGGAGGGCGACTTCCGCCGCATCCGCGAACTCATGGACGATCGGCCGAGCCGCTTCCGCGTCGGCACCGACGCTCCCCGGGCGCTCGCAGCCGGGCTGATCGCCGAAGGGCTCGCCGTCGCCGTGGAGATCCACGAACCCGGCGCCCTCACGGTCGCGACGGCCAGCGCCGGCCGCTTCGCCGCCAGGATCGCACCGCTGGCTCGTGACCGGCAGGCGAGTCTCCACGAACTCCGGCCTCTGGACGCCGACCTGGAGTCGGTGTTCCGCTACCTGGTGGGGGGCTCGTGAACCACGCCGCTCTGGTGTTCCGGTTCATGCTCCAGAAGCTGCTGCGCGGCTGGGGCAGAATCGTCGTCCTGGTCGTCCTGGCGGCCCTGGCGATCGTCATCGCCGTCGTGATGCGCTCCAGCGAGGAAGGGGTGACGCCGGAGGACGGGGCGGCATTCCTGGTCTGGTACGGCCTCTCGATCATTCTCCCGTTCGGAGCACTTCTCGTGGCTTCGGAGGCGTTCGGCGACCTGCGCGACGAGCGGACCCTCGTGTACCTGTGGCTGCGACCGGTGCGGGCCTGGTCGGCCACCACCGGCGCCGCCGCTGCGTCCCTGGCAATCACGTTCGCCCTGCTGGTCGTCCCCCTGATCGTGGCGGGGCTCATCCTGGACGTGCGAATGGCGGCAGGCGCCACGCTTGCCGCCGTGGCGTACACGGGCGCGTTCCTGGCCTTCGGGCTGGTCCTGTCGCGGCCGCTGCTGGCCGGACTGCTGTTGTTGCTGGTGTGGGAGAACGTCATCGGCTCGCTCAGCGCCGCCACGGCGCGCCTCACGGTCCGCTCCTACGCCGCCAGCCTCGTGGTCAGCGAGGGTTGGGACGTGGGAACGCCGGTGGGGCGGTCGTTCGCCGCGTCGTTGGCGGTGCCGCTGGCGGTGGCCGCCGCCGGCTTGCTGCTGGCGACCTGGGGCTGGCGACGGGCCGAAGTGCCCTGAGCCCGGTCCGGGCGGGGGTCCGGATCGCCGTTCTGCTCCTTCGCGGCGGGCCTCACGAGGGCGCCCGCCCGTGCTTCCGGCGCACTCAACGCCGATTGTCGGCGAATACTTCGCCGATTCGCAGGAATCCGTGCAGCCGCGCACCACGGGAGACACAGCGCTTCGGTAGTCTGGAGACGGATTTCACGGGAAACGCTGACGTCGCGACAAGACTGCCGCGCCCCCAGTGGAAGGGAGACACGACCATGCAAAGACTCGCGCTCTTGGCGGCGATCGTCGCCGTGACGTTGCTTGCCGCGGCCTGCGGGGGCGACGACGGGGAGGCGACCGCCCCGTCCCCGCCGCCGGCCACCGAAGCGCCGGCGGAGCCCTCCGCGCCGGCACCGCCGCCCGCGACCGAGACCGCGGCGCCGGAGCCGCCGCCCGCCGACACCGCGGCCCCCGCGGAGGACGCCGTGGAACTGTCCCAGGCCGGCGGCCGCCTCGCCGAGGTGCAGTCCCGCGGCGACGTGCGCTGCGGTGTGCGCGACGCCCTGCCGGGGTTCAACTTCCTGACCCCCGACGGCGAGCACGAGGGCTTCGACTCGGACTTCTGCCGGGTCATCGCCGCCGCCGTGCTGGGCGACGCCGGCGCGGTGGACTTCGTGGACCTCGCCACTGCGGACCGCTTCACGGCGCTGCAGTCCGGCGAGATCGACGTGCTGGTGCGCAACACCACCTTCACCGCCAGCCGCGACGGCAAGGAAGGCGCCAACTTCGTGTACACCACGCTGTACGACGGCCAGGGCGTGATGGTGCCGGCGGCGACGGGCATCCGCAGCCTGGAGGATCTGGCCGACGCCAACATCTGCGTGGCCCAGGGCACCACCACCGAGTTGAACCTCACCGACGTGATGCGCTCGCGGGGCATCCCGTTCAACCCGGTCACCTTCGGCGAGTCCTCCGAGGCCCGCACCGGCTACACCGCCGGGCAGTGCGAGGCGTTCACCAGCGACCGGTCGTCCCTGGCTGTGTTCAAGTACGAGATCGAGAACGGCGGCGGCGAGGACCAGTTCATCCTCCCCGAGACGATCTCCAAGGAGCCCCTCGGCCCGGCCGTCCTCGACGGTGACACCGAGTGGGCGCAGGTGGTGCAGTGGGCCGTCATGGCCACGATCCAGGCCTGGGAGTTCGGCCTGGACTCCGGCAACATCACCTCGGCCACCGGCGACAACCCCGCGCTCGCCAGGTTCCTGGGCGAGGAGGGCTTCGATCCGGGCCTCGGCCTGCCCAGCGACTTCGCCGTGCAGGTCGTCAGCCAGGTCGGCAACTACGAGGAGATCTACCGCCAGCACCTAGAGCCGCTGGGCCTGCCGCTGGACGGCTCGGTCAACGACCTGTGGACCAACGGCGGACTGCTCTACGTGCCGCCCTACCGGTAGGAACCACTCCGGGGCCGCCGACGGCCCACCGAACTGAACGCCCGCCCGTGCGGTTCTCCCCGAGAGATCCCGGGCGGGCGTTCCGCTTTCACGCCTGTACTAACTTGCGAATCCGATGTCGCTGAGCAGCCGGACCTCCACGGCACCGGCGGCCGGTGGACCGTCGACGCCGGCCCGCAGCAGTTGGTGGCGGCGGACCGGTTTCCTGTCGGCGGTCGGCCAGGCGGCGCTGGTGGCGGGGGTCTGCCTCGCCGGGTGGTGGCTGTACGGCAACCTCGTCGACAACCTCACCCGCACCCGCATCCCGACCGACTTCGACTTCCTGACCCAGCCCACCGGGTTCGCCATCCCCGAGAACTTCGGCTTCGACCCGGACCTGCCGATCTGGCGCATGGTGCTGATCGGGGTGCAGAACACGTTCCTGGCCGGCCTGGTCGGTGTGCTGCTGGCCTCGATCGTGGGGCTCGTCGTGGGCATCGCCCGGCTCTCCAGCAACTGGCTGGTCGCCAGGCTGGCGCAGGTCTTCGTGGAGGGGTTCCGCAACACGCCGCCGCTGGTGGTCATCGTCTTCTTCAGCTTCGCGGTCTTCAGCTTCGGGCCGCTGCCGGTCTTCCCCGAGGCGCTGGACCTGAAGCTGCCCGGCAGCGACAGCAACTGGCTGGTGCTGTCCAAGAGCCGCATCGGCATCCCGAGCCTGTCGGCGGAACGGCACGTGGGATTGTTCTGGCTGCTGGTGGTCTGCGGGATCGTGGCGGCCGCGGGCGTGTGGATCCGGCGCAGCCGGCACCACGTCCGCACCGGGGAGGCGCACCACCGGGTGCTGTGGGCGCTCGGCGCCTTCGGGCTCGTGGTGCTGGTGGCCTTCGTGGCGCTCGGCGGGCCCTACGACTGGTCGTGGCCGGCCCGCTCGGAGAACGGGCGGCGGCTCATCTCGGGGTTCGGCACCAGCGCCGCCTACCTGTCGCTGACCCTGGCCCTGGCCCTGTACACCGCCAGCCACATCGCCGAGGTGGTGCGGGCCTCGATCCTGGCGGTGCCCAAGGGCCAGAGCGAGGCGGCGGGCGCGCTGGCGCTGTCGCCGTTCCAGCGCTACCGCCACGTGATCCTGCCCCAGGGGCTGCGCATCGCCGTGCCACCCACCATCAACCAGTACCTCAACCTCGTCAAGAACACCTCGCTGGGCACCGTCGTGGGCTACGCCGACGTCACCAACCTCACCCGCACGTCCATCGGCAACGCCAACCCGGCCCCGCAGTCCATCGCCGTGCTCATGGGCGTCTACCTGGTGTTCTCGCTCGTGATCTCGCTGCTGCTGAACATCTACAACCGTTCCGTGCAACTCCGCGAACGATGACCGCCGCCGTCCCCTCCGACTCGCACGCATCCGGCGATCACCCAGGCCCGCCGCCACGGCAGACCGCCGGCGCCTGGGCGCGGGAGAACCTCTTCAACAACCGGCACAACTCGGCGCTGACGGTCCTGCTCGGCGCCGGCCTGGCAGTGCTGGCGATCTACGGCGCCCGCTTCCTGTTCGTCACCGGGCAGTGGGAGCCGGTGCGCACCAACCTCACGCTGCTGATGATGGGCACCTTCCCGCGGGAGGAGCAATGGCGGATCGTGGTGCAGGTGTACCTGCTCTGCGCCTCCGTCGGGCTCGTCTGGGGCGGCCTGACGGCGTCGTCGCGCGACCGCGCCCGCGACGCCGGCGTGCCGTTCAGCCGCGCCCGCCTGCGCGACGGCGTGCGGCGCTGGTGGCCCGTCTTCGTGCTGCTGGCGGTGCTGCTGGGCATGACCCGCACCTGGCTGCCCCTGGCGTTCACAGCCTCGGCGCTGGCGCTGGGGGCGGCGGCCCGGCGGCTCGTGGAGGCGCTGCCCGAGGCGGGGCGCCGCGTCGCCTGGTTCGGTGCCGGCGTCTGCGCCCTCGCCGGCTGGCAGGTTCTCTCCGGCACCGGCGGCATCGCCTGGTGGTGGGGATCCGCCCTCGTGGCGGCCGCCGTGGTCCGCCTCACCCGCAACGTGCGCACCGACGCCCGCTGGCAGCCCGCGGCGCGCCTGACCCTCGTGGCCGGCGCCGTGGCTGCCGTGTGGGCGGTCTACGCCGAGCTGGACTTCGGCGGCGTGGGCTGGGACGACTGGTCCGGATTCCAGCTGAACCTCGTCGCCGCGGCGGCCTCCATCCTGCTGGCCTTCCCGGTGGGCCTCCTCGCCGCCGTCGGCCGGCGATCGCGACTGCCCGCCGTGCGCTGGCTGTCGGTCGGCTACATCGAACTGATCCGCGGCGTGCCGCTCATCACGCTGCTGTTCATGGGCGACCTGTTCCTGGGGTTCTTCCTGCCGACCGAGGATCCCCTCTCCAAAGTCACCCGAGCGATCGCCGTGATGACCCTGTTCACCGGCGCCTACCTCGCCGAGATCGTGCGCGGCGGCCTGCAGGCCGTGCCGCGGGGCCAGGTGGAGGCCGCCCAGGCGATCGGCCTCAGCGCGCCCCGAGTCCTGAGCCTCATCGTGCTGCCCCAGGCGCTGCGAGCGGTCATCCCCGCCCTCGTCGGGCAGTTCATCAACCTGTTCAAGGACAGCACGCTGCTGTCGATCATCGCTCTCACCGAGATCCTGCGGGTACGCGAGAGCATCCACGGGCAGCGGGAGTTCCTCATCGTCGGCATCGCCGAGACGCTGGTCTTCGTGGCCTTCGCGTTCTGGGCGCTGGCGTTCACCATGTCACGCGAGAGCCAGCGGCTGGAACGCCGGCTGGGAGTGGGAGAGAGATGACGGACATCGCAACCGGCGACGCGGCACCAGCGGCGCGCCACCGACCGGCTCTGGGACGGAGGTAGAGGAATGACAGGCAACGCAACCGGCCACGCCCCCCTCGTTCCGGCAGAGGCCGGAATCCAGAAGCCCATGGTGACCCTCGAAGGTGTCGACAAGTACTTCGGCAGCTTCCAGGCGCTGCGCGACATCGACCTCGAGGTCGCCCAGCAGGAGGTCGTGGTGGTGCTGGGGCCCTCGGGCTCGGGCAAGTCCACGCTGATCCGCTGCATCAACCGCCTCGAGCGCCACGACCGGGGGCGCATCACCGTCGACGGCATCGAGCTGAGCAACGACGTGCGCGCCATCCGTCAGGTGCGGCGGCTCACCGGCATGGTCTTCCAGCAGTTCAACCTGTTCCCGCACCTCACCGTGCTGGACAACATCACCCTGGCCCCCCGCCAGGTGCGGCGCATGCCCCGGCACGAGGCCGAGGAACTGGCCATGCAGCTGCTGGAGCGGGTGAAGATCCCCGAGCAGGCCCGCAAGTACCCCGGCCAGCTCTCCGGCGGCCAGCAGCAGCGCGTCGCCATCGCCCGGTCGCTGGCCACCGAGCCCCACGTGATGATGTTCGACGAGCCCACCTCGGCGCTGGACCCCGAGATGATCAAGGAGGTCCTCGACGTCATGCAGGAGCTGGCCGGCACCGGTATGACCATGATCTGCGTGACCCACGAGATGGGCTTCGCCCGGGAGGTCGCCAGCCGGGTCGTCTTCATGGACGAGGGCGAGATCGTGGAGGTCGGCTCACCCGAGCACTTCTTCACCAACCCCACCGAGGAGCGAACCAAACGCTTCATGGAGCAGATCCTGTAGACCCTATGCCGCCGAAATAGAGCCTGGTGACGCGGTGGTACATGCGCTCGAAACCAGACTCCTTGCCGAGGTCGAGGCGGCGCGTTTCGATGGCTTCAGCGATCCGTTCGACTTCGGTGTCGTCGCGGATCCAGGCGTCGTCATCGTCGTTGCGATAGACGCCCCGTGTGTTGGACCGCACGAGGCCGCGCTTCATCGACTGGAGGTCCGCACGATTGTCCAGGTAACCGAGGAGGACCGACTCGAGGCGGACTGTGCGCGAGTAGTCCTTCTCGTTCGGATACGGCGGCGACGTGATGACCGCGTCGATGCTGTCAGGCTCGAGTTGCCGGCCGACTGAGCGGGCATCGCCGGCGAGGGCCACTGCCGGCGTCGAATTCAGCGGTCGAAGCCGGTGCAGGTCCGCGCACATCGCGCGCACCCGGGCCAGCCATGTAGACACGACTGCCGCATCGCGCTTGACCGTTCCCACACCAACCTCCGGGCCGAACCGGAGGTTGCCCACCTCCATGGGAAGGATCCGAGCAAGCGCCAATCTCTCGTGGTCTGCGAGCGTGGGGTCGTGCTCACCCTCTTAGTAGTGCAGTGATTTGTTGATCAGTAGTGTATGGAACGGCGACCGAGAGATCGATCTGATCGTCTCGGCCGGTCGACGACTCCTCGCCATCGAGGCCAAGCTGGCCGCGGTGCCCGACCGGCGCGACACCCGCCACCTCAGATGGTTCCTCGACCGGGCCGCTCCGGATCCGGGGGACGCAATGATCATCACCACCGGCCGGTACGCCTACCGAGACCCCGACGGCATCGCCGTCGTGCCCGTTCCGCGACGCGTCGCAGAAGGTCTTCGGGCTGGGCTACGACCTGCTCGTGTTCGTGTACGAGAAGACCGACACCCACGAGACCCAGTCTGCGGCGATCGATGTTCGCCACGCGCTGTTCATCGACCGGTCGAGGACCGGCGACTACCAGACGACGAGGGGAATCCTCGAGATCCTCGGCCGCGGCGGGAATGTCGACGACCTCGTTGCCTTCATGGAGGACCGGAATCTGCCGCTGGACGAGGTCGGTCGCGTGGCCTTGGCCGAGCGGGTTCTCAGCGACCCCCCGGCACAGGGCTACATCACGATCAGCAATGCCCTTCAGTGGCGGCTTCAGTATGGCCACGCGATCACGAACGCAGGAGGGGTCGACGGTGTCCAAGACCTCGTCTCGTAAGGAGCTCGGCGACTTCCAGACGCCTCGGGAGCTCGCGGTCGAGTGCGCTCGAGTCCTAGCGACGATCCAGCGTGGAACGCGCCGGGTGCTGGAACCGACCTGCGGCGAGGGGAGCTTCATGCTCGCCGCGGCCTCGGTCCTCGAGCCGCCCGTCGAGATGCTGGGGGTCGAGATACAGCCCACCCATGCCGACGCCGCGCGCCGTCTCCTCAACTGCTCGGATGTTTCGTGGCGAATTGAGGTGGGCGATGTGTTCCGGTACGACTTGGGCAAGCTCCGGTGGGAGACGGACGGGCCGCTGCTGGTCCTCGGGAATCCGCCATGGGTAACGTTGTCCGACCTCGGCGCGATGGACTCAATCCAGATCCCCGACCGGACGAACCTGCGTTCCGTGCGGGGTATCGATGCGCTGACGGGTGAGTCGAACTTTGACGTCGCCGAGTACATCTGGATGCGGCTACTCACGGAGTTGCGTCGAGAGGAGCCGACGGTCGCGCTCCTTTGTAAGACTTCCGTCGCACGCCGGGTTCTCACGCTGGCAGCCCACCTGGACCTGCACGTTGCTGATTCGTTCCTGTGGCGCATCGACGCGAGGAAGTCGTTCGGGGTAGCAGTCGACGCCTGCCTCTTCGCCGTTCGGCTCGATGGGGCTAGCCACAACTACCGATGCGAGGTCTTTGAGTCACTCGATGCACGCTGCCCGACGAGCACCTTGGGACTGGTGGAGGGTGCTCTTGTCGCCGACGTTGATGCCCACGCGGCGTCTCGGCGATATGACGGGTCGTCGCCAGTCGAGTGGCGGCAAGGCGTCAAGCACGACTTGGCAGCCGTCATGGAGCTTCGCACTGCCGAGAGCGGCAAGCTCCACAACGCGCTCGGCGAGGTCGTCGAGGTCGAAGACGACTGGGTGTATCCACTCCTCAAGGGCTCAGATGTGAACGCGGGTCGGCCCCCGGAACGCTACGTGATCGCGACTCAGCGGTCGCTGGCAGATGAGACGAGAAGCCTCCGACACACAGCCCCCCGGCTCTGGGGCTACTTGCAGACCCACGCGGAACGGTTCGCTGCCCGCAAGTCGTCGATCTACCGAAACCGAGCGGCCTTCTCGATGTTCGGCATCGGGCCCTACACATTCGCACCATGGAAGGTCGCTGTCTCGGGCCTCCACAAGGCCCCTCGGTTCCAGCTCGTCGGTCCAAGCCAGGGCCGGCCCGTGAGGACCGCGGCGCCGTCTGTGGTGGTTGGGGGGTTATTGGGTGGTGGCGGTGATGGTGGGGGTGGTGATGTCTTGGTAGGCGGGGTCGGTGGTGTAGTAGGTGATGAGGATTTGGGCGGTGCCGGGGTTCTGGCCGTGTACGCGGATGGTTTTGGGGGTGTTCCAGTCGTCGGCGTCGAAGGTGAGGGCGGTGGTGGCGAAGGGGTTGTTGTAGCTGGGGTGGCTGCCGTGGGGTGTGGAGACGAGCGCGGCGGCGGCGTTGAAGGAGGAGGCGGTGAGGTAGACGGTGGCGGTGGGGGCCTGGGTGAGCGCGACGGTGAAGGTCTTCTGCGCGCCTCGGGTCACGGTGAGCGCGGTGGCCGAGGCGGTGATGCCGGGCCCGGTGGCGGGCTGGTCGTCGTCGGCGACGGTGACGGTGGCCGCTGAGGTGCCGGCGACGGTGTAGCCGGTGCCGGTGTTGACGGTGAGCGTGATCGAGCCGTCGGCCTCGTCGGCGGTGTCGTCTGTGGTGGCGACGGTGTAGCTGGCGGTGCCGGTGGTTCCGATGACAACGGTCTTGGCGCCGACAGCGCCGGAGGCGGCGTAGTCGCCGCTCTGGGAGACCGTCAGGTTGACGGTGAGGGCCGCGGCGGGCGCGGGGCTGGCGGTGACGGTGAAGGTGGCGGCGGCGCCCTCGGCGACCGCCGGGCCGGCGGTGATGCTCACCTCGGGCGTCGTGCCGGCATTCTCGTTGTCGCGGCAGGTTTCGAGGCGGTTGAGCTCGTCGCGCAGCGCGGTGCGGTTGTCGTTCAGCGTCGCCCAGCCGGGCACCGCGGCGATCCAGGCGGACCAGGTGAGCGTGTCGCGCCCCTCCAG
>CAZTZI010000217.1:0-35832 GCA_964618115.1 uncultured Acidimicrobiales bacterium | reverse complement strand
CCCGCCGCCGCCGCCGAACCCCGCCCCACAAGCCAACCAAGCCGCATTCGCGGCGGAGGAGGCGGCCGCTCTCGTGGACCACCAGATCGACACGATCCGCTCCAACTGGCATACCGTCGGTGGATTCAGGATGAGTGCCCGGAGCGGGATTCGAACCCACACGCTCATGTCGAACCGAGGGGTTTAAGCCCTCTGCGTCTGCCGATTTCGCCATCCGGGCCGCCCAGTCACGCTACCCGACCGGTAGTCCGCCGAACCCGACGAGTCCCGAACCTCCCGGGCTCAGGCGGCTCGGCGGACATGAACGCGCTCGGGTAGCGGTAGTTCTGGGCTCTCTGCCGACTCCGGCCCCGCGTCGTCGATGTCCTCGGTGGCCCGCCAGAGTTCGTTGCGTGCCCGCGCCGCCTCCTGCGGGGGGAGGTCGTTGGCGCGCACCACACCCTCGATCATGTCGGCCACCACCGCCGCCCAGGCCCGGCCCCGGCTGCGCACCGAGACCAGTACCGATCCGTCGGCGCCGCGGCGGATCGTGCGATCCAGCCCGGCGACGCGCGGCGGCGTGCGGAACGCCGGAACGCGCAGTTCCATCGCGGTGGCCGCCGCGGCCAGGCGCCGCCCCGCCTCGGCGAACCTCCAAACATGTTTCTCGCTCATGTCCACACTCTGACACGGGGGTGTGACAGCCGTCGCTGGCACCAGCGGGGGCGAAACCCCGCTCGGAGGCGATCAGAGACGCAGGCGGCGGGGCATGAGCTTGCCGTCAACAGGGTCGACGGCGTAGCCGCCCGACTCCAAGGCTGTGAGGCCCAGCAGCGGCTCGGCGCCGTCCTCCCCGAATATGACGGTGCTGCCCACGATCCTGCCCATGAACTCGACGTCCGCCGTGGTCACCTCGGCGCTGAAAGCTCGGCCGTCGGCCAAGACGTACTCGCGGCTGTCGACGGGGCTCAGGCCGATGGCCTCCAGATGCCGCCGCGGCACCTGGCTGTCGGTGGCGCCGGTGTCCACAAGGAACCTGCCCCGCCAGCACCGATCCCGCTCAGCCGGGTTCCTGATCGTCACCTCGACGTGCGTCTCGCCCATACTCCGGTTTCCCTTTCCCTCGCCGGCAACGAGATGCTCCAGCCGGATCGCCGCGCCGAACCCGGCAGTGCGATCCGCGTCGCGCCGGTGCGGCGCAAGTCCGGGAGAGATTCGATCCCCGGATTGCCAAGTATAGACCATTCAGTCTGAATGTCAAATATCTAAATATATTTATATAGCATTAGAAGTGATATACTGGATGCCAGGTCGCCTGCGAAGCCCTGGCAGGCGAACTCTACGCCTTGGCCGCGGCCGTCCGGCAGGAGACTGGGACGACCTCCGCAGCGGCTCGATCGGGTAGCTTGAGGGCGATGGGTGCTCCGACGGTGGCCGACGCTCGCCGCGCCGCTTCGGCTTTGGCCGACGCGGGCGCGTCGCGGGTGCTGTTGTTCGGGTCGGTGGCCAGCGGGGCAGCCGGCGAGCGCAGCGACATCGACCTGGTGGCGATATTCGACGACATCGACTATTCCGACCGCTACGGCCTCCGAGCAGGCCTGAGCGATGTCGCCGAAGCAGCAGCGGGACACCCCGTCGAGGTGTTCGTGACCGACCGTCCCGAGTGGCGCCACCGCAGCCGCGACGTGTCTGCGTCGTTCGAAGCCGGGATCGCTCCCGGAGCGGTGGTGCTGGTGGACCGGCCCGCGAACTCGGTGAGATGGAACAAGGAGATCGGCTTGCCCGCCAGCAACATCGACGAGGCTCTCGGCCGCTTGGACGAGGCCGCCAAGGCGCTCAACCTCATGCGTGTATGCATGGTGCCCGACGAGCGGGAGGCCGAGGCCGCCGCCGTCGGCGACGCACGCGCCGCCGAGATGACCAAGTGGCGCATGATGGATGTGTGCTCGGCGGGCGCGATGGCCGTCGAGACCTCCCTGAAGGCGCTCGCGGCCACCGCGGGGCGCGCCGTGCCCCGCGAGCACCGCATCGACCTGCTCGTGCCGCTCGCCGGCGGCCGCAGCGACCAAGCGCGCGCCGCGCTCGCCGCGCTGGCGACGAACACCGTCGCAGCGAAAGACCATCTCTTCGGCGACGTCACGATCTGGCGGCAAGCCGGCACCTACATCGCCGACCGCCCCGACATCGCCCTGGGGGACACGGCGCGTCTGGCCCCGCTCATCGCCCGGGCCGCCATCGATCTGGCCGCCATCGCCGCCGACGCGGCCGGCGAGCACCCCAGCGTCACACGGGCGAGGTGGTACGTCGCTGAAATCGCCGAGGTCCTCGCCAGCCGGGACCTCCTCACCGGCGCCCACCTCGGTCCCGAGCCCCCCGACCCGGGCCTCGATTCGGACCTCTGACCGCGCCCAGCGCGCGATAGGTGAGGTCACGACACGGGCCCCGGTGCACTGCGACCCTCACGCTCACCTGCTCGGGCAAGGGTCTCACGGACACGACCCGCAGAACCCGATCCTGGAGCCCCGTCGTCTGCCGGCCGTCGTCGGCGGCGACAGCGAGAACGACGCCCCGGCGACACGAATCGGCACGAGTTGAACCCCGCCGACGATCTTCCCGCCGGCCCCGGCTAGCGACGCAGGCGGCGGGTCTGCTTGAGCCGGCCGTCAACGGGGTCGACATCGAAGCCGGTCGACTCCAAGGCTGTGAGGCCCAGCAGCGGCTCGGCTTCGTCCTCTGCGAAGATGACGGCGCCTCCCGTCACCGTGTCCACGAACTCGATCAGTGCCACTGTCACCTCGTCGCGAGACACCCGGCCGTCGGCTAGGACGTACTCACGGCTGCCGACGGGACTCAGGCCGATGGCCTCCAGATGCCGCCGCGGCACCTGGCTGTCGGTGGCGCCGGTGTCCACCAGGAACCTGCCCCGCCAGCACCGATCCCGCTCAGCAGGGTTCCTGATCGTCACCTCGACATGCGTCTCGCCCATGTGCGCCTCCTCTTCCTCACAGGCTGATCCAGGCTCTTACCGGACCGCCGCGCCGAACCCGGCGGTGCGATCCGCGTCGCGCCGGTGCGGCACAAGTCCCGGAGAGATTGATCCCCGGATTGCCGAGCATAGATGGCGAGAGATAAATGTCAAATATTTACAGTAATCAAACTACTATGGAATATATCATCACGCATATAGGGCGGTTCACAACGCCGGGCAGGGAACGCCCAGCCTTGTCGCATCGACCGGGCCGAGCCGGCACCATGCCGTCAGGGTCCCAGAAGCGCGGCGGGGATGACAGCGATGCCATCGGCGCGCCGGTAGGCGTCACGCCCCGTCGTGATGACGGCGGCGTCGAGGAGGTCGGGGCCTAGTCGGCCAGCGAGACGCCGAAGATGGCTCACGTCCCGATCCCCGACAGCTGCCGCCAGTTTCACCTCCAGGGCGACGACGCGCTGATCGGGGCGGACCACCACGATGTCCACCTCTAGATCGCCGCCGCGGGTGCGCAGGTGGTTCGCTGTGGCCTCCGATGCCTGGGCGTAGACCCGGACGCTCTGGACGACCAGCGATTCGAACAGTGCACCCAGCAATGTGCCGTCCCTGACGATCGCCGGTCCCGCAGGTCGGGCATCGAGCAGGGCACCCGCATCGACGCCCAACAACCGGACGGCCAGCGCCGGGTCGGCCAGGTGATGCTTGGGGCTCACTGTGAGCCGCGAGACGTGACTGCCGATGGGAAGCCACGCCTCCAGCGGTTCGAGGATCCAGAGCTGCTCGAGGAGGTCGCGGTACGGACGGGTGGTGGTCTTAGCCGGCTTGTCCCCCTCACCGGCAGAGGAGGCGTCACGGATCCTGTCGTAGCTGGTCGTGGTCGCAGTGGCCGCGGCGAACGCCCGCAGCCACCGGCGCAGTACAGCGGGGTTGCGCACCCGCAGCCCGTGTTCGGGGAACTCGCGGCCGATGATCCGCTCCAGGTAACCATCCAACTCTGCTCGGAGAGTGCGGCCTGTCGCTGTTCGTATGCCCGGGAACCCGCTGGCCAGGATCTCCTCGACATAGTCGCCGAGACGCACGTCGGTGCTACCTGAGACAGGCGGACGACCGCCCCCGAGCAACTCCGCCAGCCCGACCGTGGGCTGTGCCAGGCCCCGCTCTGCGAGTGACATCGGCCGCATGCGGACCGTAACGATCCTGCCGGCACCGGTGTGCCCGCCCAGCAGAGGCACTGAGGCCGACCCCGTCAGCAGGAACCGCCCCGGTCGCCGGTCGTCGTCCACGGCTCGCCGCACGACGTCCCAGGACTCCGGCCAGCGTTGCCACTCGTCGATCAGAATCGGTTCGATCCCCTGGACCAGTCGCTCGGGGTCGGCGGCGACCACCTCCAGCGCCCCCGACCGGTCCAGATCGTGGCGGGTGCGGGCGCGCCGGCGAGCGGTCTCGGTCTTACCCACTCCTCTGGGACCCTCCAAACTGATGGCCGGCGAGCCCTGCAGGAGTTCCTCCATCTCCGACTCGACGATCCGCGGAACGTATCCCTGCGTCATGTGCTCTCCCGAACCTCCGCCTTCCGGCTGGCCCCCTGAACCGGCTACCACCCGCCTGTCTATTAGACTACCATATGCCAGGCTATTATAATATCTTTTGCCGAATATTTGTAATATAATTTGCCAGATCTCAATAATACCATCTGCCAGATAGCTGCAGTACCGTCCCCCGGTCCGCCAACAGATCTCTACGCGCTGGGACCCTCGCGGTCACCTGCTCGGGCAAGGGTCTCATGGACACGACCCGCAGATCCCGATCCTGGAGCCCCGTCGTCTGCCGGCCGTCGTCGGCGGCGACAGCGAGACCGACGCTCCGGCGACACGAATCGGCACGAGTTGAACCCCGCGCGCCGGGTGCCGCCGGGTGCAGGTTCGTGTCGGCGAGATGGGCGGCTCATGGTTTATTTTCTATTAATATCAGTCAGTATTGATATATCGAAAATATCAGATACTTTGGGCGGTCTCCTAGTCCCCGGTTGAGAAGGTGTGTCACACCCCCTGGACAGAATGGGAACATGAGTACACAGCTACTGCTCTTCACCGAACCGGAGGCTCGGGAAGCCGCAGGGGAGCGCCCCGTCCCGGCGGCCGCCTGGGTTCTCGACGAGGAGACCCGGACCATCGGGCGGCGCCGGGCCGCGGAGGCCCGCGCCATCCTGCGAGCACAGCGGGCCGCCGCCGACCGCCCTGCCCGGCGTCGCGCCGGCGCGCAACCTGCGGCGTGACGGCGCGGCTTCTGGCAGTGGGGCTGGCGAGCCTGCTCGCAGCCGGCTGCACCTCAGGCGGCGACGACACGGGGCACGCGAACAGCGGCGGGGTCGTCCTCACCGGTATCGATACTGAGACGATCAGGTCGCGGCATCCGACTTCGTTGTTCGGCATTCCCCCATCCGCGGCGCGCGCCGAGGTTGTGCGGGTGGTCGACGGGGACACCGTCGTCGCCGCCTTCGAGGGGGGCCGCACGGAGAGCGTTCGGCTCATCGGCGTCGACACGCCCGAGAAGCCCGGTGGCTACCTGCCGGCGGAGTGCTTCGGCGCCGAGGCCACGGCCTTCACCGCCGCGCTCGTGCCGCCCAGCACGCCGGTTCTGCTGACCGGCGGGGCGGAGACACGCGACGTCTACGACCGTCTGCTCGCATATGTCCACCGTGCCTCCGACGGGCTGTTCGTGAACATGGCGCTGGCGCGGGAGGGCTACGCCGCGGCGCTCTCGATAGCGCCGAACACCGACTACACCACGCATTTCTCCGCCGCCGTCGAAGCGGCGCGCGCCGAGAACCTGGGGCTGTGGGCGGCCTGTGGCGGCGCCGACACACCGCTGGAGGGTTGAGGGCCGCGCAGGAATATCGAGCAGCCGGATAGGGTCGGTTGCGTGGCGACGCTGGTCGAACGGCTGGGCTATCCCCCCGATGCGAGGCTTCTCATCATCACCTGCGAGAACCTCGGTTGCGCGCACGCCACCAACGTCGGCGCCTACGACGTCCTGCGCGCCGGTATCGGTACCAGCGCATCGCTCATGGTGCCGTGCCCCTGGGCGCGGGAGGCTGCCGCCGCCTATCGAGGTGAGGATGTCGGCGTCAACCTCACGCTCAACTCGCCATTCGACAAGTACCGGTGGGGACCCATCACGCTCGCACCGTCGCTGCTGGATGGCGACGGCGGGTTCCCCCGGACCGCCGGCGACCTGTGGGACCACGCCGACACCGAGGAGGTGCGGCGGGAATGCCGGGCGCAGATCGAGCGGGCCATCCTGTGGGGTTTCGACGTCGACCATCTGGGCACGTACCTCGACGCCCTCAACGCACGGCCCGAGTTCTTCGACGTGTACCTGGAACTGGCCGTGGAGTTCAACCTGCCGCTGCGCCTCCAGAGCGAGCACACGGAGTCCGTCTACGGGTTCCCGTTCCGCCGGCGGGCGGAGGAGCACGGTGTGCTGAGCCCCGACCGGGTGCTGCGCCCGCGCAGCGCCGAGGCACTGGAGCAGGCCCTCGCCGAAATCGAACCCGGCGTGACCGAGCTTGTCGTGAACCCCGGCATCGAGACGCCCGAATTGCGGGCGGCGCACCCCGGCTGGGACGGCTGGGTCGCCCAGCACGAACTGCTCGTCCACTCCGCCTCCATCCCCAAACTGCTGGACCGCACCGGCGTCATCAGGATCGGCTACCGCACCCTGCGAGTGGCGCAGGCTGCAGGCGGTCGGTGAGCGCCGCCCCGACCGCGGGCCCAGCGCCGTCCCGGTATCGGCAGCAACGAGTCTCCGGCAACAGGCAAGAAGGGAGTCCGATCACATGAACCCTCTCCGAGAGAAGTGGAACAACGACGAGTGCACCATCGGTGCGTGGCTGTCCATCCCCTCGGCGGTCACCGCCGAGATCATCGGGCGAGCCGGCTTCGACTATGCCTGCGTCGACCTGCAGCACGGCATGGTGGACTACGCGGACGCCCTGGCGATGTTCCAGGCCATCGAGTTGGGCAACAGCGTCCCCTTCGCACGCGTGACGTGGAACGAGCCGGGCATCATCGGGCGAATGCTCGACCTCGGCGCCGGGGGCGTGATCATCCCCATGGTCAACACCCCCGCCGATGCAACCGCAGCCGTCGCCTCCTGCCGCTACGCGCCCGCCGGGCGACGCAGCGTCGGCCCCACACGGATCCGCATCGGCCGGCCCGACTACTTCGAGGGCGCCGATGAGTACGTGCTGTGCGTACCCATGATCGAGACCGTCGAGGCGGTGGCCAACATCGACGACATCCTGGCGATCCCCGGCATCGACGCCGTCTACGTCGGCCCGTCGGACCTGGCCGTCTCGCTGGGCGTCGGAGGGCCGGGGCTGCACCACGACCATCCGGCGTTCAGCGAGGCCCTGGCGAAGGTCGTCGACTCCTGCCGGCGCCACGGCGTCGTCCCCGGCATCCATACGACCGTGGACCTCGTGGAGCGGCGCGTCGACGAGGGCTTCCGCCTGATGACCGTCATCATCGACGTCCCGACCCTGCAGACCGCCGTCGGCACCCAACTCGCCGACGCCCGCGCCAAGACGGCCCGCTGAGGACAGGGTGCCTCCCGAGCGTGGCCGAGTGCAAGAGTGTGTCCCGGCAGCGGCAGGACGAGTTCGCCTGCCTGTCGCAGAACCGTGCCGAGTCGGCGCGTGACCGCGGCTTCTTCGAGCGGGAGATCACCCCTACCCGCGCGAGGACGGGAAGCTGCTGCTCTCAGCCCCCGCCGGACTCCTCGGAATCCACCGAAGAACCGGGCTCGCCCGTCACGACGGACTCGACGGGGAGGTCGAGGCCGAGTTCGGCGGTCGCCTCGAGCGCGAACAGGTTCTCCGGCGAGCAGTCGAACGTGCCCGGCTCGACGGGGTGGAAGCGGAACATCCTCCCGCCGGAGACGCCCATGACGACACCGCACGGCGTGGGATCACCGGGACCCGGACTGCTGGGGCCGTGCAGGCCGTGGCCGTGCCAGTTCACGATCCGCGATGCCGCGGCGGCGACGGTCGCCCGGCTCAGCGCGGCTGCATCCTCCTCGGGTGTGCCGGCGCGGATGGCCCGCCGTACCGCTTCCTCGAACAGCCGCCCGGCCGCCCAGGCGGCCACACCCTGCAGGTCAGGGGTCGCCCCGGGATCGACGACCGCGAGCCACTGCTGGTAGGCGGCGAGTTCGGGGCTGTGGGCATCCTCCCGCAGCGGGAGGTAACGGCTCCAGATCAGCACGCCGTCGGCGGTCGCGCCGGCGGAGGACAGGAACAGGGCACTGTGGCAGGCCGAGCCACAGTTCACGCCGACCGACAGACCGGCCTCGGAGGCGGACGCCAGCAGCTCCAGGAGACGGTGCGTGTCGCCCTCCCACAGGAGGTGATGCACCCCGGCGTCGATCATGTCCTCCACATAGGGGTCGAAGTTGTCGCCGATCGCCACCGACGGGTCGAAGATCAGTTCGAATCCGAGACCGCGGGCCGCCTCGACGAGCCGCTCCGCAGCGATGACCGTGACGGGGAAGTCCACGAAGAACGTCCCCGTCGAGCGGATCCGTACCGGCTGGCGATCGGCCACCCACCGAAGGGCACCCACGTCCACGAACTCGTTGGACAGCGGCGTGGCCTGGAACGTGCGCGGTGCGGCCGCTCGCAGGGGTGAATGCACCCGAGCCGGGAAGTCCAGGAGGTTGCAGTCCGGCTCTGCCAGCAGTTCGAGGCCCTCATCGTCGAACAGCGCGTCGCTACCGACGAGGGCGAAGATGTCCCCGGCGCAGGCCTCCGCCAGCGTGGACTCGTGGCCGAACAGTCCGGCGTCGAGCAGCACGGTCTCGACGGTGCGCCCAGCCAGGCCGCCGGCGGCGTTGACGGCCTCGGCCCAGGCGACCATGGCGCCGTGCACCGAGCGGGAACGCCCGTCAGCCACTCCCCCGGTCTCGACGTCGGCGATGACACCTACTCGCAGGGTGTCCGCGGTCAGGCCTGGGATCGCGACGCCGCGTTCGGGATCCGGCGGTCCCTCAGCCGGCTCGGACCGCGGGGGTGGCGACTCGTCCGCTGCCGGCGCCGGCGGTGGTTCGGATCCCTCGGGCGGCTCCGGCGGGGACGCGGGAGTTGCCGTCGCCTGCTGATCACCCGACGGCGTCGTTGCGGCACCGTCGGTAGGTCCTGGCTCCTGGCCCGGGGCGGCGCCCGGTTCGGACCCGGCGTCGGCCTCAGCCCCGGCCGGTGCCTGCGCAGCCTCGACCGGGCCGGTCGGCGGGTCGGTGACCCGGGGAGCCGGCGCCGTGGTTGTCGTGGTGCTGGGAACGCCGACGGTCAGGTCGGGTTCCGCGCAGGCGGCGAGGAGCAGCGCCGCCGCGCCGACGGCGAGCACAAGCCCGCCGCAGCGTCCCCTGCGACGAGCCGATCCGCGCAACTCGACGATGGATTCCGGCGAAGGCCGGAATGACGGTACGAGACGGCGGATGCGCTGGACCATCCGGACGAAGACTCGATCAGCCTTGGCCGCCCGACGCCTCCTGCACCGACTGCTTGCCGGCACTGATCCACGGCATCATGGCGCGCAGCGACCTGCCAACGTGCTCGATCTGGTGATCGCGCCCCGCGGCCTCCAAGGCCCCGAAACGCTCCCGCGTGCGGCTCTCGGCAATCCACTCGGTGGCGAACGCACCCGATTGCACCTCGGCCAGGATCTCGCGCATCGTGGCGCGCACGTGATCGTCCACCATCCGGGGACCGCGGGTCAGGTCGCCGTACTCCGCGGTGTCCGACACCGAGTAGCGCATGCCACCGATCCCCTCCTCGTACATGAGGTCGACGATCAGCTTCAACTCGTGAAGGCACTCGAAATACGCCACCTCGGGCTGGTAGCCCGCCTCCACGAGAGTCTCGAAGGCAGCCTGCGTGAGTGCCGTCAGCCCCCCGCACAGCACGACCTGCTCGCCGAACAGATCGGTCTCACACTCCTCGGTGAACGTGGTCTCGATCACGCCGGCCTGCGCCCCGCCGATGGCATCGGCGTAGGCGAGGGCCGTCTCGCGGGCATGGCCGGTCGCATCCTGCTCCACCGCTATCAGGCACGGCACGCCGCCGCCCTCGGTGAACGTCCGTCGCACCAGGTGCCCGGGACCCTTCGGCGCCACCATGGCCACGTCGATCCCCGCCGGGGGCACGATGCAGTCGAAGCGGATGTTGAAACCGTGCGCGAAGTAGAGCGCCTCGCCTGGGTCCTGGTTCGGCGCCACGTGCTCGGTGTAGACCTCGGCCTGCAGCGTGTCGGGCAGCAGCAGCATCACGAGATCGGACTCGGCCACCGCATCGGCCATCGACAGCACGCGCACCCCGGCCTCGGCGGCCTTGGCGGCCGACGCCGACCCCTCACGCAGACCCACCCGAACGTCGATGCCGGAATCCTTCAGGTTCAACGTGTGCGCGTGACCCTGCGATCCGTACCCCAGAATCGCCACCTTGCGGTCGGCGATGAAGCTGCGGTCGGCGTCCGCGGAGTAGTACATGGTGGCGGCCATCGGGGCTCCTTGGGTTGTCGGTCCTGCGTTGGTCCAGCGAGATTGAGGGCAGGCGGCGTCGCGGGGCGGTTCGGGTGTGGGCGACAGGTCTCAGAATTCACCGACCTCGCCGCCGGCCTTGGCCAGGCGGGGCAGGGCGACCTTGCCCGTCCGCTGCAACTCCACGATGCCGTAGGGCCGCAGCAGGCTCTCGAAGTCGTCGACGCGGTTCGGCCCGCCGGACATCGAGACCATCAGCTTGTCGAGCCCCACGTTGAGCACGCGCCCGTCGAAGATCCGCACGAGGTCCATGATCTGGCCGCGGGTCTCGGCGGTGGCGCTCACCGTCACCACGAGCAGTTCCCGCTCGACGGACTCCGACGCCTCCAGCTCGCGGATGTGCACGACGTTGATGAGCTTGTCGAGTTGGTTGATGACCTGCTCCAGCGGGGCGGACTCGGCGTCCACCGCCAGCGTGATCCGGCTCAGCCGGGGATCGTCGGTGGGAGCGACGGCCAGGGACTCGATGTTGAACCCGCGCCGGGCGAAAAGGCCGGCCACGCGGGCCAGCACTCCCGCCTTGTTCTCCACGAGAACCACGAGGGTGTGGTGGGGCTTCCCGGCAGCCATGACCTCTCTGTGCGTTCCGCTCGCCGTGCCTAGGACCGCGGGGGTTCCTGGGACGGGTCCAGCACGATGTCGTCGTTGGAGGCACCCGCCGGCACCATCGGGAACACCTTCTCCTGGGTGTCGATCCGGAAGTCGATCACCACGCTCCGGTCGTCGATCTCGTTGGCCTTCTCGATGGCGGGGCGCACCTCGTCGGGGGACTCGATGCGCATGGCCTCGCATCCCATCGCCTCGGCCCAGCCCTTGTAGTCGGGCAGGTCCGGCGACAGGTACACCTCGGAGTAGCGCTCCTCGTAGAACATCTCCTGCCATTGGCGGACCATGCCCAGGTAGGCGTTGTTCAGGATGGCGACCTTGATGGGGATGCGTTCGGTGTTGGCGGTCACGAGCTCCTGCGCCGTCATCTGGAAGCAGCCGTCACCGTCGACCGCCCACACCATGCGTCCGGGCCTGCCGGCCTTGGCGCCGATTGCCGCCGGCACCGCGTAGCCCATCGTGCCGAGACCCCCCGAGTTGATCCAGGTGTAGGGATGGTTGAAGCGCCAGTACTGGCTGGCCCACATCTGGTGCTGGCCCACCCCGGCGCACACGATCGTGTCGTCGGGCGTGGCGTCGCGCAGCTGCTCCAGCACGAACTGCGGCTTCAGCGGCCCGCCCGGCTCGCTGGACTCGTACACCAGCGGGTAGCGCCGCTGCCAGTCGGCGATGGTGCTGTGCCACGGCGTGCGGTCCGCCTGGGCGCCGGCGCCGCCGAGTTCGTTCACAGCACCGATGAGAGCCTCGATCCCCAGGCGGCAGTCGGCGGCGACGGCCACGTCCGCGTGGCGCACCTTGCCCAGCTCCGCCGGATCGATGTCCAGGTGGATGATCTTGGCATCGGGGGCGAAAGCGCCCACCTTGCCCGTGACGCGGTCGTCGAAGCGGGCCCCGAGCGTGATCAGCAGATCGGCGCGCTGCATCGAGGTCACCGCGGTGTAGTTGCCGTGCATGCCGGGCATGCCCAGGCACAGCGGGTGGTCGTCGGGGAACCCGCCCCGGTTCATGAGGGTCGTGACCACCGGGATCTGCACGAGCTCGGCGAAGCGCAGCAACGCATCGGCCGCACGTGCCTTGAGGACGCCGCCGCCGGAGTAGATGACCGGCCGGCGCGCCGCGCAGATCAACTCTGCGGCCGCGGCCACCGCCGTTGCATCCGGCTCGGTGCACGGCTTGTAGCCCGGCAGGTCGTGATCGCTGGGCTCGTACCACTCCAGCGCCGAGCGCGGGTTGCGCGGATCGACGATGCACTTCGGGATGTCCACCAGCACCGGGCCCGGGCGGCCGGTGGTGGCGATGTGGAAGGCGTCGTGGATCACCTGCGGCAGCTCGGTGGCCGACGACACCAGGAAGTTGTGCTTCGTGACCGACATGGTGATGCCGGTGGTGTCGCACTCCTGGAAGGCGTCGGTGCCGATGGCGGCATAGGGGACCTGCCCGGTGATGACCACGAGGGGAACCGAGTCCATGTAGGCGTCGCAGAGCGGGGTGACGATGTTGGTGGCGCCGGGCCCGCTGGTCACCATGGCCACGCCGGGTTGGCCCGTGGCCTGGGCGTAGCCCTGCGCCATGTGCCCGGCGCCCTGCTCGTGGCGGACGAGTACGTGGCGGATGGTGGAGTCGAGCAACGGGTCGTAGGCCGGCAGGATCGCCCCGCCCGGCAGCCCGAAAACGATCTCGACGCCCCGGCGCTCGAGGCTGCGCATGAGGGCCTGCCCGCCGTTCATCTTCATGATTCGCCTTCTCCCCAGTCGAGCCTGCGGGTCTTGCCGCAGGGCACCCGTATCGCCTGCAAAATGTCAACGACCTCCCGGCCGGGAGGTCGAGGGAGCGAGCAGCAGAGCCGCGCGCTCAGCCGGATACGAGGGCCTGGTGTCGCTGCATCACGGCGTCGAGTATACCGCCGGGCCGGCGCGGCAACCCGTTCAGGCCTCGGTGATGGCACCCTTCTCGGCGCCCTGCGCCAGCCGGGCGTACTTCGCCAGGAATCCCGACGTGTAGCGGGGTGGGGGAGCCTTCCAGTCCGCCAGCCGCTCGGCCAGAACATCGGTGGGAACCAGCAGATCGATGCTGTGGGTTCGCACGTCGATGCGGATGAGGTCGCCCTCGGCCACCAGAGCCATCGGCCCGCCATCGGAGGCCTCCGGCGCCACGTGACCCACGCAGAACCCGTGCGTGCCGCCCGAGAAACGGCCGTCAGTCACCAGGGCGGCGTCGGCGCCGCGCCCGGCGCCCTTCATGGCGCCCGTGATGGCAAGCATCTCGCGCATGCCCGGGCCGCCCTTGGGGCCCTCGTACCGGATGACCACGATGTCGCCGGGGCGGATCCGTCCCGACAGCACGGCCTCCATGGCGTCGTCCTCGCCGTCGAAGACCCGCGCCGGCCCTTCGAAGCGGTCGACGTCGATGCCGGCGACCTTCACCACGGCGCCCGACGGCGCCAGGCTGCCGGTCAGCACCGCAATGCCACCGATGTCGTGGATGGGATCGTCGAAGCGGTGGACGACGTCGCCGTCGGCGGCCGGCGGATCCAGCGCCTCGAGGTTCTCCGCCATGGTTCGCCCCGTGACGGTGACCTCGTCGCCGTGGAACAGCCCCTCGGAGAGCAGCAGCCGCATCACCACGGGCACGCCGCCGATCCGGTCGATATCGGCCATGTGGTAGCGGCCGTGCGGCTTGGTGTCGGCGAGGTGCGGCACTCGCGCCGCCACCTTGTTGAAGTCGTCGAGCTCCAGTTCGACCCGAGCCTCATAGGCGATGGCAAGGAGGTGCAGCACCGCGTTCGTCGAGCCGCCGAGGGCCATGACCAGGGCTATGGCGTTCTCGAAGGCGCCTTTGGTCATGATGTCCCGGGGCCGGATGCCGGCACGCAGCAGGTCGATGACCGCCGCGCCGCTGGCGCGGGCGATGTCGTCCCGGCGGCTGTCGGGGGCCGCCGGTGAGGCGCTGCCCGGCAATGACATGCCGAGTCCCTCACCGACCGAAGCCATCGTGTTGGCGGTGAACATGCCGGCACAGCTGCCCTCGCTGGGGCAGGCATTCCGCTCGATGGTGGCCAACTCGTCGCTGTCGATGGCACCCACCGCGTGGGCGCCCACGGCCTCGAAGACGCTGACGATGTCGATCGGGCGGCCGCGGTGGCGTCCCGGGAGGATGGAACCGCCGTACACGAAGACACTCGGGAGGTTGAGCCGGGCCGCCGCCATGAGCATGCCCGGCAGCGACTTGTCGCAGCCCGCGAAGCTGACGAAGGCGTCGAGCCGCTCGGCGTGCATGACCGCTTCGACCGAGTCGGCGATGATCTCGCGGCTGACCAGGGAGGCTCGCATGCCTTCGTGACCCATCGAGATGGCATCGCTGACGGCGATGGTGTTGAACTCGATGGGGAACCCGCCCGCGCCCCGCACACCCTCCTTGGCGCCTTTGGCCAAGCGGGCCAGCGACAGGTTGCAGGGAGTGACCTCGTTCCAGGAGGAGGCCACTCCCACCTGGGGCTTGTCCCAGTCGTCGTCGCCCATGCCGACGGCGCGGAGCATGGACCGCGCCGGTGCCCGCTCGGGGCCGGAGGTCACGTCGTGACTGCGGATTTTCAGGTCGTCGCTCATGCCGCAGAGCCTACGCTCCCGGTAACCTTCCGGTCGCAGGACAGAGCGCGGAACGATGTCGAACCACGCGATCGACGGCGTCACGGAGAGCGGCGATGAAGCACAGCATCAGCATCACCTACTGCGTGGCTTGAGACTATTCCGACCGCGCCGTGAGCGCGGCCCGGGAGATGCTCGACGCCTACCAGCACGTGATCGGTGAGTTGCGGATCGTCGGCGGCGGGGGCGGCGTCTTCGACATCACCGTGGACGGCCGCAACATCTTCTGCAAGCACGCCTGCGCCGACCGCTTCCCCGAACCGGGAGAGTTGGCGGCCTCCCTGGACCGCGTCGTCGCTCCGGGTACCCGCCGCTACGGCACCTAGCGGCCTCACGGGCGGCCTCACGAGCAAGACGGAGGTCACGCCATACGGGTAGGAGACCCCGGGCTTCGAGCGCGGCTTCTCAGACCTCCGAGCCGAGCACGTTCATGACGGAGTAGACCTTGAGGGCAAGGTCGAGATTGATCCGATCCTCGTGCTTGCTCAGGTCAAGGCCATTCAATTGCTCGATGCGCGTCAGCCGGTACCGAACCGTCTTGTGGTGTACGAAGAGCTTGTCTGCGGCATCCTGCTGAGAGCAATTCGATTCGAAGTAGATCCGGAGCGTCTCCAACAACTGTGCATCCTTTCTCTTGTCATACTCGATCACCTCACCCAGCATTTGCCTGACGAATTCTCGAATACTGTCGTCCCCCTGGGACGCCACAAACAGCCGTATCACGCCAAGCTCGTCATAGCTGGCGACTGTTCCCGCCTTTAGTTTCGCAGCGGCCCGCAGCGCCGTCGATGCCTCCCGACTGGCGCGGTCCAGGTTGAACGACCGGTCGCAGATGCCACTGACTCCCCATACTGGCTTTGCCTCAGGAATGAACTCACCGACGATCGAAGAAATATCATCAGCAAGTCTGCGCACCTTTGGCAACAGCGTGAAGGGTACGATGGCAGCGAGCTCGTTACCTCGCAGCGCTACCAACTCGCCCGCCCCTTCTGCCACCATGAAGTCTCTCAATCGCGCCAATAGCCTATATCGTGCCCGACCGGAGCGTCCAAGCTCGGATCCCACACTTGCCAATTCCACTTCTGGATCCCATAACCTTCCCCGAAGCACCCTTTGCGGCTGACCGAGTTGTAGCCTCAGCCACTTTGAACGATCCATCGCCATGAGGCGACTAGCGGGTGTCCCCTCAATGAGATCCCAGAGAATCTCCTCACGCTCCGATGAGCGCACGTAGTCAGCCGTTCTTTGCATTACCTGACACAGCGCAATATGAAGGAATGCCTCACGAATAGCGAGTTCAGCTGCCATATCCGGAGCATCATCCATCGTCACATACAGCCAACCCAGCTGATCGTCTCCGGCCGCTATACTCTGAAGAACTGCCCATCTGCCGTTGACTTCCTGAACGTCAAGATCAGCTTGTTGGGAATGCGTCGCCTCGGCCAACGCCGAGACTTCTCCCCTGATGTCTCCGCCTCCTTCGATCGGAGGATAGGCATCAATCACATCAAGTTCGTTCGATAGCACGACAGTTCTTGCTCCGATCTCCGTTGAAGTGAGCCTGACTATGGCCGCAAGATCGGCACCTTTTAGCAGTAGTTCACCAAGAAGTGTCTGAAAGACTCGAGCGTCTTGGATTGCAGAAAGTCGACCTTGTAGAGTGAATCGAGCCTCGCTCAACTCTCTAACCTCTTCCTGTTGCCTCTCGAATTCTCGCGCGTTATTTATTGCGATTGCGACAAACTTGGCAACTTCAATAATACGCCTCTCATGGCTCTCGGCAAAGACTGAGCGTCGTCTCGCCCATACCTCCAAGACCCCGATGATCTCGCTACCAATTGCCAATGGGGCGGCAAGTGCGGCGTACGCACCCTCTTTCTTGGCAAGCGTGTCGAACTCGTGCGTGATGAGAGCACTCGCCAGATAGTCGTCAATCGCGCACGGCTGCCCGGTGGCAAGCACCTGACCTGCGAGTCCCTGTCCTTTGTGCATCCGGAGATGAGCTGTCTGCGCAGTCCTGTGTCCCACGCAGCTTCGCATCACCAGCTCGCCCTCCTCGAGCAGGAAGACGCCGGCCATGTCGGCCTCGACAATCTGGAGCGCCGCGTTGACGCTGGACAGCAGTAGCTGGTCAGTGTCTCTGACCGAGAGGATCTCGATCGGCAGGATCGGCCCGTCGGACACCTCGCCGATCAGCAGGCGCAGATTCTCGATCCGTTCGGCATCCCTCACGAGGATGTCGCACATCTTGGCGGCGATGCTCGTCGTCGTTGCGAGTTCGGATCCGGGGTCAAGAAGTTTCGGCACGACAGCGGCCAGCGCTCCCGGTCGAAGGGGAACGAATGTGATCCCCAAGCCGGGGACCTCGCGTTGTGTGTCCCACTCCCGCGAGCTCTCCGGCAGCTTCTCGATGACGTCAACCGCATCGATTGGCAATTCATCATGCAGAGCGTGCTGCCAGGAGTCTCCGACGTTCTCGACGATGACCGTGTAGTCGCTGCCGGAGAGCCGGCTCAGCACTGCGGCGGACGCACGCAGGACGGCATCGGTACCTCGCAGCGTTGCCTCGCGAAGTAGCACGAGAGGACTCTCGTCGGAATTTCCCTCGTACTCCATCATGCTCCCGCGGAGGTCTCCTATCCCCTCGTGACGAGGGGACTCGGTGTGACGGCCGAAGACACGCAACGACGTGGGCTGCGCCGGGTGGGCTCCGGGAGGTCACGACAGGTCGAGCCGGTGGTCGCTACAGTGTCAATAGTTCTCATTCACGATCCGATCAGTCGCAGAGCAGGGTCAACTGCCGGCACATCAGCGAAGACCTCGCCTTCCGACGCTTGCCGGAGGGCGGACTTCCCCAGTTCGAGGATTGCAACCCGCAGATCCTCGGGCTCCGTGACGAAGATGCGAGCACCTGCGCGGTAGTACGCGCTGAGAAGCTCGGGCGAATGCGACCGGGCCATCCGTGCACCGATCTGGCAGCCTGGCACGCCGACGCGAACAGCCGTCAGTGCGGCGAACACCCTCTGTTGCCACTCATCACGTCCCAGCCGGGGGTCTTGAGCCAGCCGGTTGCTGCGCAGGTATTCGTCGAGTGGCTCGGCCGCCGTGAACACGACCGCCGGGTAGCCCGATGAACTGACCATGAGACGGTGCGAATCGAACCACAGCACCCGTGAGTTCCGGGCCAGTTCCACCGCCTTCTCGACTCCCAACGGAGTCGACACCAGAGCTCCGACCTCGACATTGCCCGCTCCCTGACGGGACACCTGCTCCCCGGCCAACTCCTTCACCATGGCCAGTTCACGCGGATCCGCGATGTGGCGCACGACGAAGTAGGGAACCAACATTCCCCGGTTCTGCGCGGCGGCCCGTGCCACGGCTGCGATCTGCAGCCGGATCAGCTCGCCGAGGCCGACCGGCAGGCCGACACCCGGATGGGCGACGAGCAGTGACTCCAGATCCAGAAACTCACCCGCATCCCCGTCGATCAAGTCGATCGAGCGCACAACGATCGGGGTCCTGCCGGCGGCTCCGAACATGGGCAGCAACAAGTCGGAGAGCACGGACTCGAACCGACTCAGGTCGACCCGATCGCGGAGGCGCTGCGCCGTCAACTCGTCAGCCAGCTGCTCGATGGCACCGCTCGCCACCAGAAGATCGATCAGCCGGATCGCGACGCCGTGCGCGCCGCGGGCGAGCGTCTCGGAGACCTGGTCCGGCGTCGTGCACAGTCCGAGGATGCGACAGTTGCCGGCCGCGCCGCGGGCCACCTTCAACACGTCGCTGAGCCCGGTGTTGGACGCGGCCGGCTGCGACAGCGGCAGGATCCCCTCGAATACCTCACCGGCGGCACCGTCCACCGAGAGGCTGGTTCCCTCGGCGAACCGGCTCGACCCGATCGTGAACGTCCGCCCGCCCGTATCGATGCCGATGTCCGAGCAGCCGACGACCGCGGGCCGGCCGAGTGCCCGCGCCACGACCGCAGCGTGACTGGTGGCGCCCCCACGGGCCGTCACGATGCCCGTCGAGGCGATCATGCCGTGCAGGTCGAACGGGCTGGTCGTCTCACGCAGCAGGATCACGTTCTCGCCCTCTGCCGCGATCGTCTCGGCGCGGTCCGGGTCGAGCACCGCAATCCCGTGCGCATGCCCCACCGACGCGGCGATCCCCCGCACCAGCAGCCGTCCGGAGTCGCGGGCATCGGCCACCGCGGCCGGCGCGAATCGTGGCCGCTCGACGTCACGAATCTGACTCGGCGTGACGGCACTCAGCGCCTCCACCGGGCTCGCAACGCCTTCGGTCATGAGGTCCGCCGCAATCCGCACCGACGCGCTCGGCGTTCGCTTCGCGCTCCGCACCTGCAGCAGGTACAGCTTGCCGCGCTCGACGGTGAACTCCAGGTCCAGAACGTCCTTCCGATGCCGTTCGAGTTCCAGCGCCATGCGTTCGAAGGCGCCGAACAGGCTCGGGAGCCGTTGGGCCGCTTCTGCGAGGGGCTCAGGGGTCTTGGTCCCGGCGACGACCTCCTCCCCTTGCCCACCTTCGAGGTACTCCCCGTACAACCCCGGCTCTCCGGTCGTCGGGTTGCGCGTGAAGGCGACGCCGCTTCCTGACGGCGAGCCGAGGTTCCCGAACACCATGGCCTGCACCACAACGGCTGTGCCGAGCGAATCGGGGATGCCGTTCAAACGGCGGTAGGTCACCGCACGCCGGGTGTTCCAGGATCGGAACACGGCAGCGACGGCGCCGCGCACCTGATCCATCGGGTCGAGCGGCGCTGCCGTACCCACGTCGTCGATCTCCGCGCCGGACATCACCGACCAGAGACCCTCGAACAGGCTCGAATCCGCCCCGTCGGGATCCAGCCCGGCAAGGAAGTCGGACCCCTGATCGGCGATGTCATCACCGTCGGCATCCAGGACGATCTCCGAGTACATCCGGTGGAACCGGATCATCACTTCGGCCGCGAACCGCACCGAGCCGGACGCCACGGCGAGGGCGACCGCACGCTCCGGGTTGATGCCGAGATTCAGAACCGTGTCCATCATCCCGGGCATCGAGACGGGTGCCCCCGAGCGCACCGACACCAGGAGAGGACTCGAATCCTCGCTCGGCTCGGTCCGACCGCGAAAGCTGGATGAGGTGGACCGTTCGAGCGCTCCGATGTGATCGGTGATCTGACTCCGGAGTTCTTCGGACAGGCTCGCGGTCCGCAGGAACTCCCCGCAGGCCGCTGTCGAGATGATGAAGCCGGGAGGGACCGGGTACCCCGCCGCGACAAGTTCGGCCAGCCCCGCGCCCTTGCCGCCGCAGAGGTTCAGGTCCGACGGATCGGCTTCGTCAAAAGAGAACACCAGCTTCGACGAATCCACATTCGCTCCCCGGATGCCGGCCTCAATCCTCCACAGACTCTCGAGGTCGTCCAAGCACTGCCAAGAGGTCCTCGTGGAACTCGAACCAGATGTTGTGGAGGGAGTCCACGACCGGACTGCTCACGTAGTCTGACCGGCCGGAATCCACATGGTCCAGGCTCCGCCCGAATCGCGCCGCGTAGCGGCGGTACCGAGGGATCCAACTCGCCGCACGGTCCAATGCATCGACGTGCCGCTCGACGACCCGTACCAGGCGTGAGTAGGTGCGTTCCTGCGCCTCGTCCGTCTCGGTCTGCCAGGCACTCATCAGGCTCAGGAAACGCGAGTTGTATCCCTCGAAGCGCTCGTACCACTCGAGGAATTCCGGCTGCTCCCGCAGGCCGCGGTATTCAGCGTCGTAGTGGTCCAGAACTGCCCGACGCCCCTCGTCGGTCAGGACGATGTAGTCGCCGAGGGCGCGAACCAACTCACGGTCGGCGGCCGCCCGGAGGCACGGTTCAGCGACATCGCCCGTCAGGCCGGCGTTCTCCTCGAGCATGCCCCTGGTCGCCATCTTCCGCAGCCAGAGGGCGTTCAGCAGCCCGAACTCCTCCGCGGACAGCCCCGTCATGCCGCCACACCCCGGCGGCTCGTCATGACCGCGCCCGCAGGCGGCGCGTAGACCGCCCGGCAGGCGTCTAAGCCCAGAGGTACTTCGAGGCCCGCAGGTCGGCCTCGTCCGAGAACGGGAGGTAACCCTCTCCGGAGAAGATCTTCTGGGGCACCACGACCTGCACGAAGTTCCGCTTCGTGATCTCGTAGTAGTAGTTCATGACGCGCTGGTCGATCTCCCAGAAGTCCTTCTTGGCGCAGATCTCGTCGTACATGCCGGCCTTGCGCATGTGCGGCAGGATCATCTCGATGTAGTAGCTGTAGATGCCGTTGAGGCAGAGGGTGTGCCTCGACATCTTGGCCGTCTTCTTGTACATCCGGTACGTGGAGTCCCGGAGCCTCTCCATGTGCGGCTCGAGATCCGTCAACGGCACCGCGTAGACGTCGCCCATCGGTGTGTCCCACTTCTCTCGCACGAAGACCGCCCCGCCGGTGACGTGGGGGACGTAGTTCTTCGGGATGGTGAACGACGTGGAGATGTCGTTGACCCGAATCTCCTGGAGTCCCATCAGGTCGGGATCCAGGACGACCGCCAGCGTGTAGCAGTGCGGGAGACCCTCACAGACGTCGCTCCAGTGGAAGACCTCCTCGTTCACGAAGAGGTCCCGCACGATGAGAACCCGCCCGTCCGGCAGCGGATACGGCCCCGTGTCCCCGAGGCCCAAGCGGCAGTCGTAGTGGTCGAAGAAGGCCAGCAGTTCGGCCGTGGCGTTGAACTGCTCGAACGTGTGCTGTTCCGAGGATCCCGGCTCGAAGTCCTTGACCTGTCCCATCAGCTGATCGATGAGCGACTGGTCATGGATCTTGCAGCGGTAGCGGTCCTGCGAATTCAGGATGTAGCCGTCCTGGCGCTTGCCCCAGAGCACGCGCTGCATGAACTTGAGGATGATGTTGCTCTCCTCGACGTAGTCGTCCGCCCCGATCCACTCCCCGGCGAGCAGGCCGCAGCGGCCCATGCCGAAGGCCACCGCACCCAGGCACCAGTCGTGCACGCAGTTGATCTTGGTGCCGATCTCGGAACGGGCACTCTCACCGATGTCGATCACGCCCTGCGCCCCGATCCGGTCGGTGATCATGCGCATGAACTCCGGATACCGGTAGAACTCGTTCATGAACGCCAGGATCTCGTACTCCTGACGCGGGATCATGCCCGAGACGCCTTCGGTGGCTCGCATCACGAGCACGTCCCAGATGTTCCAGGCCAGGTAGTTGTTGAGATCGTTGAGTTCGTCGAGCGTGAGCTGATCACGCAGGACGTCCTCGTGGCTCACCCTCTCGAGCACGCCCGACTTCGCGCGCGTCCGCATGATCTTGTCGCCCAGAATGCCGTCCGGAACCGGCTCGAGTCCTTTGAAGTTCCCGACGTACTCGAGCGGCTGGAACCGCAGTCCATCATCATCCGGCTCGTAGCGCTTGGTGTACTCAGCAGCTGCCTTCTCGACGATCGCCATCGCATTTCTCCTTCGGGGGATTTGGATTCAGTCCTGTCAGTTTGCGGAATGGTGTTCCCGGTCAGCTGGACTGCATGGCCTTGCTGGGTGGCTCGGGACACCCGAGGGGCAGTCACCGGGCTCGGGAGACTCGCCCGACTCAGTCGAGCAGAACGATCCTGCCGACATCGTGGTCGGAACAATCGAGCTTGACGTTCTTGCCGTCGAGCGCCTCGACGATCTCCTCGAAGTGTTCGTCGCCGGTCTCGCCGGGCACATAGCGGGATCCGCTCCCGCCGGCGAGATGTGCGGTCATCACGCAGGGGGTCTGGAACTCGCGGGAGAGGATGCCCAGGTGGGACTCGGGCGCCCCCGACATCGTGATCACGCCGATCGCCCCCATCGTGAGGGCCGGCGCCAGGAAGGTCGTGGTACCGCCACGGACGAGCAAGATGTGATCGCGGAGCCTGCCGCTGTCGATCAGGGAAATGACGTCCATCGGGCTCGCCAGGTAGTGCACAGTCCCTGAAGGCTGCTTACTTGTTTCGAAGACGTTCATGCCTTCAGCGATCACAGTCACTCGGAATTCCTCCTCATGGTTCTCTCAGAACACCGTCAGAATGCCCATCGCACGGCATGGCGAATCTCGAATTCCCACCCACGCAGGTCTTCTGAACGCGGACCAACCGCGCCTCAGTGGCCATCGGCCTCAGCATCGCCCACCGACTCCCGACGCAGAGATGTCCTGCAGAGACAAATTCTCCCCAAAGTGCTATCCGGCGGGGTACTGCTCTTTGTCGCTCCGGTCGGGCTGCCGCAGCGATCATGCTCTGTTCGGGACATCACGCGCCGGCGCGCCCAAGCGCTTTCGGAGCGGGTCCGACCGGCCGGCGGCGGGCTCAATCCGCCTCCCGGCGGCCCGGATCAGCTGCCGATGCTCGCCAGCACCCTGCGCAGGAGTCCGTCCGAGCCATGCCGGTCATCGCTCTTGCCGCCGTCGGTTCGGTGCGCATCATCCGCAGACCCCGGGTCGCAACAGACGCTCGCGCCGGTCGTCCCGCCGCAGTTGCAGGATGCCCTGCAGCTCGCCGGCGGCGGGTCCACCCCGTCACCGGTGGCCACCTCCCCTGCAGGCACCCCTCGGTCGGCCGGCGGCTTCGCCCTCCGGGCGCGGCGCCGCGCCGCCGCGCTGCGGGCAGCGGTGGCCGGCGTTGCGCCCGGTCGGGACGCCGGCCCCCCCGGGATGCAGGCGCTCCCGTCCGAACTCCGACCGTCACGGAGATACACGAGCAGCTCCTCCGGCCAGACGCACACGAACTCCGCGCCCGCCGCCTTCAATCGATCGGCGCTGTGCATGCCCCATGCCACGCCGCAGGCCCGGATCCCGACCTCGAGCGCCTCCTCTATGTCGCCGACCGTGTCGGTGATCAGCATGACCTCACCGACCGCATGCTTGTGCGGTATCGCCGACTCGTTGTAGTAGGGGACGCACTGACGGCCACACGCGTATGTGGGGTCCTCCAGGACATGACCGATGGCATGCGCCTTGCTCGGGGCGACCTCCCCGGAGAACACGTGCGCAAAACATGACGCAAGATCGTTCTTCTCCAACACCCGCCGCACGGACTCCATCGTGTTCGAGGAGACGATCATCAACGTGTACGACGAGGCCAGCCGGCGCACGATCTGGCCTATACCGGGCACGACCTCCGGGAGATAGTCCGCGCGAAGCCTGCACTGAAAGTGCTCCCGCACGAGCGCCGGATCGGCCACGTCCCGCTCCCGCGCCAAAGCCTCCAGCGCATCGAAGATGTTCCCATCGAACAATTGGAAGAACTCTGCGGCGGAGTTGATCCCGAGCCCGAAAGTGGAGTTGGTCTCCTGGAAGATCTGCCAGGAACTGTTTCGCGTCTGGACGAGGGTGCCGTCGAGATCAAACAGCAGCGCCCGGAGAGCGGACATCCATCAGCTTCCTTCAGCCCAGAGACGTGACCGTGGAGAGTCCGAGGAAGTCCTGCGTCTCCCCCTTGCCGACCTTCCCATCCTGGTCGGTCCAGTCCATCAGAGCGTTGAAACCGATGACGCCGGGCCAGGCCTGCCAGGGGAAAGTCGTCAATCCCGTGCCGGTAAACCGGTACTGGCGGCCGATCCGGTCCTCCACCTCGAGATGCTTCTCGACCGGATAGAAGCCGTCCCTGATCGTGCGGCCGCTTCCGCCACGGAGTCCGCACACCTCCCCGTGATCCATGATGTAGCCGTGCGTCAACCGCAATCCTTCGAGTTCGTGGGGGTCGTAGTCGAAGATGGCATGAAGGGCATAGTCCTCGGAGAAGTGCGCGTGCAGCCAACTCATGGAATGAGCATGCCGCTCTGCCCGGACTCCCCAGCTGTGGTCCATCGTGGAAACGCACCGGAACGGGATCTTCGAGCCCCGGAGCATGATCTCGCCCTCGAAGAGGCCGGTCTCGTCGAAGTGGCCGCTGTAGGCCGTTCCCCATTGGAAGTCCGACCCCTCGACTTTTGCCGCCAGCATCGGATCCTGGGTGGGATCGTTGATGTCGAACGGTTCCATCAGCGATCGGTAGCTGAAGTGGATCTCCGTGCCCTCGCCGTCGTCGTAGTCTATCTCCCAGTCCATGTTCGGCTTGGTGCAGCGGACCGCGAGCCCGTTGGCCAGCTTGTAGTCCTCGAGGTCGAACTCGGGGCCCATGGGGAGGTGCATCTGCATGTCGCAGTACTCGGCCTCCCAGTGGGCGTAGGCGCGTCGCGAACACATGTGGATCGTCGACAACGCGACGCCCAAGTTGGTCCGGCAGAGGACGTAGACACCGCAATTGAGGTTCAGTTCGGGCACGTAGAAGCCGAAGAAGTTCGTTTCCGCCCAGTGCGGGTCATCGGACGTCGGTACGTGAAGTGCCGCATCGCTGTCCAGAATCATGCTCGCCTCCCAGGAAGTCTCCGCTCTATCCCCGCAATCCTGTTCTACTTGTCCTCCGCGAGCTCCTCTACCGATTCTCGGGACAGGTATTGGCGTCCAGCATTATCTCTTGCAGAGTAATATGGCCTGCTTTAGCGGACGTATTGTGCTTTCATGGTGTATTGGCGGCTCTGTTCCGAGGCCGATCCCGCGCGCCCCGGCCCGCACGAGGCGTAGACGTGCAGCTCGCCAGAGTCATCGGCCAAGTCGTTGCGACCGTGAAGGAGCCCGGTCTGGCTTCGTTCAAGATCTTGATCCTGCGCAACATCGACCCCTCCGCACCGGACGACGGGACGGCGGCGTCCCCCTATGTCGCCGTCGATCTGGTCGGCGCCGGTGAGGGGGAGATCGTCACGGTGGCACACGGGAGCGCCGCGCGGGTTCCGAGAGCCACGGCCGAGGTGGCAACCGACAGCGCGGTCGTGGCGATCGTCGACACGCTGAGCGTCGATGGAACCGTCACGTTCCAGAAGTGACCGCTTGCCCGACAAGCCGATACAAACCGCTCTCAGCCACGAAGCAAGGAACCGGAAGAAACGCATTGATGGAGGAGGTACGACCAAATGGCGACTAGAGGATCAGGAATCTCCCTGACGGCCCTTGGCCTCATAGAGACCCGCGGGCTCGTCGGTGCGATCGAAGCCGCAGACGCGATGGTGAAGGCGGCCAACGTCCAACTCGTCTCACGCGAGCAGATCGGGGGCGGTCTCGTGACTGTGATGGTTCGAGGAGACGTCGGTGCCGTGAAGGCCGCGACGGACGCCGGATCGGTTGCGGCGGGCAAGGTGGGCGAAGTCATCGCCGTCCACGTCATCCCGCGGCCACACGACGAGGTCGAGATGATCCTCGGTGACGCCGCCGCCGGAGCTGCCACCCCGTAACCACTGCCGCCTGAGCAGACCACTACTCCCAACCCGGTAGTGCCATGACCACCAGCGTTGACACCGACCTGGTCGCCCTGGCTGAGGCCCGCGCCAAGGCGCGCCAGGCCAGAGCGGCGTTCGAGGAATTCGCCGGTACGAGCCAGGAGCGGCTCGACTCCATCCTGCGGCAGATGGCTCGCGCCGGAACCGCCGCGGCAGAGGAGCTGGCGCGCCTGGCCGTCGAGGAGACCGGCTACGGGGTCTACGAGCACAAGATCCTCAAGAACCGTTACAACACGACCTTCGTGGCCAAGTACATGCTGCGCCAAAGGGCCGTCGGCGTGCTCTGGGTGGACGAAGCCAGCCGGATGACTGCGGTGGGGTGCCCTGTGGGCGTGATCGCGGCGCTGATACCGCGCACCAATCCCACCTCGACGGTGCTCTTCAAGGCGCTCGCGGCCGTCAAGTCCGGCAACGGCGTCGTCTTCTCACCCCATCCCAGGGCCGTCGAGTGCTGCCTCCGCACCACCGAGGTCCTGGCGAGGGCGGCGGAGAAGGCGGGCGCACCTCGGGGACTGATCTCGTGTCTGGAGACGCCGACCCTTGCAAGCACGCAGGAGTTGATGAGCCACCCGGCGGTGTCGCTCGTCCTGGCGACCGGGAGCGGCGAGATGGTCCGCGTCTGCTACTCCTCGGGGAAGCCGACGATCGCCGTGGGCGCGGGGAACGTGCCGGTCTATGTCCACAGGAGCGTGCCGGACATCGGCGAGGCCGCGCTCATGGTCGTGGAATCGAAGGCCTTCGACAACGGGACGGCGTGCGTTGCCGAGCAGGCCATCATCCTGGACGAGCCGATCGCGGATGCCTTCCTGGAGGCCCTGCGAGAAGCGGGCATGACGTTGCTGGATCCATCCCAGTTCGAGTCGTTGCGGAACCTGATCTTCGACGAGCGCGGTGGGCTCCGGCCGGATCCGGTGGGGCAGTCGGCGGCAACCCTCGGCAGCCTCTGCCGCATTCCGGTCGTCCCCGGAACCCGGGTGCTCGGCGTCCAACTGGACAGCGTCGGCAGGCACGAACCGCTGTCGGCGGAGATCCTCGGCCCCGTTCTGAAGCTCTACCGGGCTCCAACGCCGGACGCGGCGTTCGACAGGTGCCGGGAGGTGCTGGAATTCGGCGGCGAGGGTCACACGCTCGGCCTCCACGCCAGCGACGTGGAGATCATCGAGCGCTTCTCCACGCTCCCGGCGTCGCGCTTCCCGGTCAACACGCCCACCCTCTTCGGCGGCATGGGCTACAGCGCCGACATCGACCCCTCGTTCATGCTCGGGACCGGGACCTGGAGCGGTTCGATCAGCTCGGACAACATCACGCCGCTGCACCTCATCAACATCAAGCGGATCGCGCACGAGGTGCGTCCCTGGCGCCGGCTCGCCAGCGACACGGCATTCCCACCATGATCGCCACTGCCGTGCGACGCGCCCATTCCACCGAGTACTACCTCGATCGGGTGGCGCGCTGCCTCGCTGCGACCCCCACCCCGCTGGAGGGCGATCTCCGGGCCGGTATCGACCTGGGAACCTCCACCGTCGTCCTGACCGTTGTGGATCCCGCCGGGCTGCCCGTCTACGTGGCGTCGAGGGCGTGCGCAGCACTGAGGGACGGAGTCGTCATCGACTTCGCGGGAGCCGTGGAGGCCGTCACGAGCCTGGTCGAGGCCGCCGCCGACCGTACCGGCAGCAGGATCGCGGCGGCCGCCGCGGGCTACCCGCCGGGCGTCGGTCCGGCCGAGAGCCGGGCCTGCCGCTTCGTGCTGGAGCACTCGGGCCTCGACTGCACGGCTCTCGTGGACGAGGTGAGCGCGGCCAACTCGGTGCTGGAGATCACCGACGGGATCCTCGTCGACGTCGGAGCCGGCTCCACCGGGGTGGGGATCTTCCGTGACACCGAACTCGTCTCGGTCGGCGACGTTCCCGGGGGCGGTCATCATCTGAACCTCATCCTGGCCGGGGCGCTCGGAACCTCGATCGAGGAGGCCGAGAGGCTGAAGCGCCGGCGCGGCGAGGACTTCCTGCCGATCCTGCAGCCCGGATTCGAGCGAATCGCCGTCTCCATCGAGCGACTCTCGAGCGGGCACGGATCTCTCCCGGTCCATCTCGCCGGCGGAGGATTGATGAGCCCCGGAGCAGGTGGCGTCATCTCGCAGTACCTCGAGCGGACCGTTGTGGAGTACCCGCACGCCCTCTACGTCACACCCCTCGGCCTGGCCTGGAGTTCGCTATGACCGACATCAACCTCCGCGCGTACTCGTTCATCGACCGGCTGCAGCCCCAGTGTGCCGCGCACATTGCGGCCACCTGCCAGGGTGACGTGCCCGTGGCGGGAATGGCGGAACTGTTCGTCGAGATGTCGCCGGGCAACGAGGTCTTTCATGTCGCCGACGTCGCCCTCAAGGCGGCCAGCGTCCGCCCGGCCCTGCAGATCATCGAGAGGGAGTTCGGGCTCCTGGAACTCCACTCCGAGAGTCAGGCCGAAGTGCTCGCCGCGGGCTCCGCGATCCTGGCGGAGCTGAACCTGCAGGAAGCGGACCGCCTGAAGCCCACGATCGCCTCGACGCAGTTCATCACGAACGTCCACCCGTACCAGGCCCAGCTCCTGAACAAGTTCCGCAAGGGCGCACTGCTGATTCCCGGCGAGAGTCTCTTCGTGCTGGAGGTCGCACCGGCCGCCTACGCCGGCCTGGCCGCCAACGAGGCCGAGAAGGCCGCCACGATCAATGTCGTGGAGATTCGCGCCGTGGGACGGTTCGGTCGCACGTTCCTCTCGGGCACCGAGAGTGAGGTCGCGACCGCCAGGGACGCCGCCGTCGGGGCGCTGTCCAGCCTCGAAGCCCGGACATGAGAGTCATCGGCGTCAGAGAGGTCGAGGAAAGCGCAGGGGGAGAACTTCGCGTCGAGGTCGGCGACATCGTCACCCCGCTGGCACGGGATCGTGCCCGCGATCTGAATGTGAGGTTCATAGCCACGCCCGCCACCGGGAACAGCTCGGAGTTCATCGGCACACCCGCGGCGGCGTTCGAGGATCCCGAGCCCGGCACACCGCCGGCGAACGATCCGCCCGCCGGAGCGCTCTACCGGCGCGGCGCCCCCGTCGTGAGGGGGAATCAAGACCCCGCCGCAGTTGTGTCGGGCGGCGCGCCCGCCGCGGCCACGCGCGGCCCCGGCGGGCGCCTTGCCGTCGTCGGAGCGGGCCACGTCGGTGTCACGACCGCGATGCGCCTCGCCGAATCCGACGAGTTCGGCGAGATCGCGATGATCGACGTGGTCCCGGGACTCGCCGAGGGTCTGGCGCTGGATCTCACCCACAGCGCCGGCCTGCAGCGTTTCGGGACGGCGCTGCGGGGCACGAGCGAGCCCGCCGACAGCGCCGACTACGTCGTCGTGACGGCCGGACGGCCCCGGCAACCGGGCATGTCCCGGAGCGATCTGACCAGGGTCAACGCCGAGATCATCAGCGCCGTCTCCGCTGACATCCGGCAGCACTCCCCCGACGCCACCGTGCTGATCGTCACCAACCCCCTGGACGAGATGACCGCCCTGGCCGCCCGGGAGACCGGTTTCCCGCCCCAGCGCGTGCTCGGCATGGCCGGCGTGCTGGACGCGGCCCGCTTCTGCTCGCTGGTCGCCCTCGCCACCGGCGGGCGCGCCGAGGAAGTCTCGGCGCTCGCCCTCGGCAGCCATGGCAACGAGATGGTGATCCCGCTCAGCCAGGCCCGCGTCGGCGGCCGGCCGATCGCATCGGTCCTCGACGAGTCCACCCTGGAGCGGATCGTCGAGCGCACCCGCAACTCCGGAGCCGAGGTGGTCCAACTGTTGCAGAAGGGAAGCGCCTACTACGCCCCCGCGGCCTCGGTGGCCAGGATGATCCTGGCGATGGTGCGCGGGACCGGCGAGGTGCTCGGCGCCTGCGTGCAGGCGGACGGGACCTACGGCATCGACGACACCTACCTCGGCCTTCCGGTGCGTCTGGGATCCTCCGGGGTTTCCGAGATCGTGAACCTCGACCTCACCGCCTCCGAACTCACCGAACTCCGCGTGGCCGCAGAGAGGATCGACGAACGGTTCAGTGAGCTGGCAGGCGCCTGATGCGCGCCGTCGTCCTCGATTCGCCCGGCAAGGTGGCGCTCGCCGACGTGCCGGAGCCGGGGATCCAGCAACCCGGCGACGCCATCGTGGACATCAGGGTCAGTGCCATCTGCGGGACCGACCTCCATGCCCTGCACGGAGTTCCCGGCATTCCGCCCGGCACGGTGCTGGGTCACGAGTTCGTGGGTGAGATCGTCGCCGTCGGCCCCGCCGTGCAGGACCGCAAGGTCGGCGAGTTGGTCGTCGGCAGCGACTTCACGGCGTGCGGGCGCTGCTGGTGGTGCCGCAACGGCGATCACTGGGAATGCGAGGATCGCAGCTTCTTCGGCTTCGGGTCTGTCTTCGGCGCGCCCCTGCCCGGAGCGCAGTCGGAGATGATCCGCGTGCCACACGCCGATTCGGTGCTCTGCCCGGTACCCGAGCACTGCACCCCCGAGGCTGCCGTCTTCGTGGGTGACACGCTGGCCTGTGGTTTCGCGGCCGCCGAGCGCGGGAATCTGCTGCCGGGTGAGACCGTCGTCATCGTGGGCGGGGGCACCGTCGGGCAGATGACCAGCCTGGCCTGCCAGACCATCGGCGCGGCGCTGGTCATCGTCACCGACCGGCTCCCCGCACGCCGGCAGGTGGCGGCCGACAACGGGGCGATCCCCGCAACCCCCACCGACATCGGAGCGATCGTCGCCGAGCTGACCGACGGGCGCGGCGCGGATGTGGCCATCGACGCCGCCGGGGGGCCGGCGCCGCTGCTGGCCGCCTGCGACCTCGTGCGGCGGCGCGGCAGGATCGTCTCAGTGGGGGCGCACTTCGACGAGACGTTCCCCTACCCCATCGCCAAGGCGTTCGCCGAGGAGCTGACGCTCAGCTGCGCGATAGGGGACTCCATCAGGCTGCGTGACCGGATCTTCCCGCTGCTGTCAGCGGGCGTGATCGACCCCACCGTCATCGTCACCTCATCGGTCCCACTGGCCGGCGTGCCCGATGCCTACCAGCGCATGGCAAGCCACGAGGAACTCAAGATCCTGATCCACCCGTGAGGGTGCCCTGCCCGGCGGACCCTAGGGAGTCAGGCTGCCGATGGACTCGCTCAGGATGTGCGTGTACTTCAGGATCGTCACGCACACCACGATGACGATGCCGCCCAACCCGATCGTCGCCAGACTGACCCGCGGCACCGTCAACAGCCGGGGACGTCCAGTCGGCGGCGGAGGCTTCTCGGGCGCTGCGGCCCTGCCGCGCCTGCCGCGCGTCGCAGCCCACCTGTCGCGGCGATCCGCACCCTGAGCCGACCGGCGAGCCGCCCGGCTGAGCGGTATGAGCAGCAGCGTCATGACCGAGTACATGGCGATCTTGAGGTAGAGGGAGATCGTGTAGGGCTGCGCGTACGGGAGCGTGAAGAGGGCGCGCGCCTGGCTCGCCGACAGCGGCGGCGGGTAGGCCACCAGGATGTTGAGGTTCAGGATGCCCGTCAGCCACATGATGAAGGTCACGGCGATCGCGGCTCGCACGAGCCGGTTGACGTTCCGCTCCAGGAGGTCGTTCGTGCGGACCGAGAACCACCTCGCCCGGTTCGCAGAGCTGATGCACACCAGAGCCAGCGCCACGGCGAACCACAGCACGCCGAAGATCGAGTGAACGGTCAGGAGAATGACCTCGCCCGGATTCGCCGACGGCAGTTCCCTGACCTCCCCGAACTCGGCCGCGCTCAGCAGGGTTGCCGCGTCGGTGACGTTGATGACCAGTTCGTCGTGGCCGAGTGCAGTCGGTATCTCGCTCTCGGCTTCGTCGATGGGATCGAACACGTTCACGACGACGGTCCAGCGGCCCGGTGCGGGAACGATCACCGTGCCCTTGTAGACGCCGACCGGCTCCGTCTCGGGGTAGTTGAGATACGGGTAGCCGAACCCGAAGATCGTCGTACCCCGGCGGCCGGCGGCGTCGGTCAGGCCGGCGAGGACGACGTAGTCCAGACCCACCGGTTCGTTCGTGTCGGGGTCGAGCAGGCGCGCGATCATCGGAACGAAGTTCGGCGACAGCGCGTCGTAGCCCACAGGATCCTCTTCCAGCACGACCGTGACCGGACCCCGCGGCTCGTAGTACCCGCCGATGCCGCGGTTCACGTCGTCGTCATCCTGGGCGGCCACACCGCCGGTGAGACCGAAGGTCAGCAACATCCCCAGGGCCGCGCCGGCGAGAACCCGGAGCCTCCTGCGGACCGATTTACCGATACCCGTGCCGCCGAGGAACCAAGTCATCGGTCGCCTCGATCGCTCGCCGGATCGTCACCGGTTGCCGAAACGTCCGAGTCGTCGCCGGCCGGGTCGTCACCCGCATCTGCCGCATCATCCAGAGCCGGCCGCCGGCGGCGCAGCACGACCAGAAGGATGACCGCCACCGCGCAGATCGGCAGAACGATCGCCAGGGTGGTCGCCGCCGAACCCCCGCCCGAGGGCGCCACGAGCCGGCCGGTCGAGTCGATCTCCAGCGTCTTGCGGTGCGCCGACTCGATGGCCGGCAGTGACGAGGTGCCCTGGTGGGTGGCCACCAGGACCTCCCACTGCCCGGGACCCAGCGGCAGCGTGCCCGAGTAGACGGCGAACTCCGACTCCTGCAACTCGACGGGGCCCACCCGGTCGTCGCCCCCGGTTGCCGTAACCCTCACACCGAAGCCGGAGACCGACTCGCCGGATTCCCGTTCGATGAGCCGGATCGTCACCAGGACGCCGCCCGGTGAGTCCTGGAAGTCCACCGTCGAGGCCCACAGCTGGACCTCGCCGGTGAAGTGGTGCGCAAACACCGTCGGGGCGAACAGGGCGGAGGACACCAGTGCCGTGACGGCAAGCGCCACGAGACGGCCGAGCCCGGCCCCCCGGCCGGCACGCAGGCCGCCGGTCGCGACCCGGCTAGGCCGGCACCCGGTCCGGACCGTCGTCTTCGGGTTCACGGTCGTCGCTCTCATCGCCCTCCTGGCCCGACGATCGCACGGTTCCCGACTGCGCGTTCCAGCGCCCGTAGAACCCGTCCACCTCCACGTCCGCCTGCATCAGCCGCTGCCGGAACCAGTCGTCGAAGAGTCGCTGCCGCTCCTGGTCCTGCAGGACGGCCAGGATCTCGAGGCGCGCCACGTCGTAGGGCGTCTCGCCGATCGCCTCCCGGGTCTCCACGAAGAACAGCAACCAGCCGATGGAGGCCGGGATAGTCTCGCTGACCTCTCCCGGCTGCAGCGAGCCGATCGCCTCCAGGATGTCGGGAGGCAGCGGGCTGGTGGAGGTGACGACGCCCATGCTGCCCGACTCGATTGCACCGAGCGCCGCTGCCGCCTCGAGGAACGACGTACCACTCTGAGTGGCTTCCCGGACTTCCCCGGCACTGCCGATCGAATCGAAGAACGCGGTGTGCACCGTCGCCGACCAGCCGGACTCGTAGCGGTACGACTCCTGCTCGTAGATCCGCCTCAGCTCGTCCTCGGCGATGGCCACTTCCGGGAACAGTGCGAGCGCGACGCGCCGTGAGATGTCCCCGGCTCGCTCAGCGACGCGCACGTCGTCGGCGGTGAGGTTGGACTGGGCGAACTCCTCGGGTGAGACGGCCTCGAGAGCGAGTTCGAGTTCGGGATCGATCTCCACCGCGAGATCGAACTCCCCCGCGACGATCTCCAACATCGTGAGCCGGATGAGATAGTTGAGCACGAACCGCCGCGCCACCGGCCGCTCGAGCGGTGGGATCGTCGAGCCGGTCTGCCCACCCGTGGCGGGCGCCGCCAGGTAGCGATCGGTCAGCGCGTTCACCTCGGTGGCGAGAATCTCCCGCGCCTCGACGACCGCGGCGACCTCCGGCGGCCCCGTCTCCTCCTCCCCACCGCAGGAGGCGGCCAGCAGCGCCACGGCCACGACCGCTACCACGAAACCCGGTAGCAGGCGCCTCATCGGCCCTCGTGTTCCAGCACCTGAGCGAGCCACGGGTTGAGTTCCTCCTCCTCGACGGTCACGAGTTGCAACTCGTTGAGCGCCGCTGCGAACCGCGGATCGATTCCACGGTCGATCTTCTCCCCCAGTGCGACCGACTTCAAGCTGTCTATTACCTTCGGAACGACCGTGTAGACGTGCGGATCGCCGTCGAGCCGCGCATAGTGACCACCGCCGCTGAACGTCTCGGCGCCGAAGCTGACCCGCCACCGGTCCCCGGCCTCCGTGCGCACGCTGACCCCGAGCACCGAGTCGCTCAACCCGAACGCCGGGTCGTCGCCGTCCACCGACAGCCGGCGGTAGGAGCGGAGCGGAAAGAGCACGCGCTCCACGTCGAACATCAGGGACTGGATGACCGGGTCGGCGCCGGCCGCGGTCCAGCGCCCGCGGCCGGCCTGGGTCACCTCCACGGTCCGGCCCTCGAACGCGACCGTCACACTGTCGACCTCCTCAGCCCTCAGCGGCAGGACCTCCCAGACCGTCTGCGACTCCTCCGAGAGCTGTCCCTTCAGCTCCCGGTAGTCGGCGGCCCGGTCCACGTCGGAACAGCCGATCGCCACGAGTGCCAGCGCGGTCACCGCGGTGCGCAGTTGCCGGACCCTGCGACTCATCCTCTGCGCGACCTCCGCAGGGCGAGCAACAGAAGGGCGAACGCCGCCGCCGCCGGGAACACGATCGCATTCCGGATGTACCGCCCGCGATCGTCCTCGGTCAGGACGAGGCGCGGCACACCCCGCACCGGACGCATGGCACTGATGAGATCGTCCTGCCGGGCGACCCAGGAGACCAGCCGCGCGGAGAACTCCCCGTTGCCGAGCCGATCGAAGTGGCCGTTGGCGGCCACCTCGACGGTACCGACGACCCCGATGCGCGTCCGGGCGATCTCGAGATCGTCGGGCTCCCCCTCGACTCTGCTCCAGTCCGTTATCAGGCCGAGCACGAACGGACCCTGCGTACCGTCATCCAGCGAACTCCACGAACTCGAGGTCACGAGCGGTGAGATCCACGCCTGATCCTCGAACGCCAAACCGACGAGCGCGGATTCGACCGGCTGCGCGGCCACGAGGAGCAGCGGAATGTTGTCGCGCGCCAGCGACACCGTCACCGGGCTGGCGCTGGGGTACCGGTATGCGACGATCGCTCCCGGATCGTCCTTGAGCGAACTCCGGTCCGACACGGTCCCCTCGCCGACCGCCACCCCCCACGGGCGGAGCAGATCGTTGAGTTGAGCCACCGCAGGACCGCCGGCGGAGTCGGCGAAGATGATGAGGCGCCCGTCGGCATCGGCGTGGCGCCGCAACAGTTCGATCTCGGCGGGCAGGAATTCCACCCTTGCGCCGGCGATCACCACGACCGTGCAGGTGCCGAGCCGCTCGACCCCGCCGACCGCGCCCAGCGCCAGCGACTCGACCGTGAACCCCAGCTGCCGGAGTTCCACAGCGAACTGCGCGAATCCGCCCGGGAGGATGTCGCCGATGTCACGCTCGCCGTGCCCCACGGTGAAACACGCCACCGGAGGGTCGATCCGTGCGAGCCGCTGCAGCGCGCTCGTCACCTCGATCTCCAGGATGTCGTCCACGAGCTCCCGCCGCCCGTCCATCTCGACCATCATCTGCCCGTAGGT
>CAZTZI010000216.1:0-4135 GCA_964618115.1 uncultured Acidimicrobiales bacterium | reverse complement strand
CCCTTGGCATCGGCCGGCGTGGACGGCATGGCGACTTTGAGTCCCGGGAAGTGGGCGAAGATCGCCTCGTAGGCGCCGGAGTGCTGCGTGGCGGCCGAGTTCACCACGCCGTCGTAGGCGCGGATCACCATCGGCACATCGCACTGGCCGCCGAACGTGTAGCGGGCGCGGGCCACCTGATCGCCGATCTCGTCCATGGCCCGCAGCATGAAGTCGGCGAAGTGCAGTCCCACGATCGGCCGCATGCCCGTCATCGCCGCCCCGAGGGCGGTGTTGGTGGTGGCTCCCTCGCAGATGGGCGTGCCGATGAGCCGGTGGTCGCCGAACTCGGCGGCGATGCCCTTGAAGATCGGGAAGCTGCCGCCGCGCACGCCGGAGTCCTCGCCGATGGCGAAGACGCGGTCGTCGCGCGCCATCTCCTCGCGCACCGCCTCCAGGGTCGCTTCGAGGAACGTGATCTCCCTACTCACCGGAGACACCCCCGTACACCTCGAGGAAAGCCGATTCGGGATCCGGCAGCGGCGCCGCCTCGGCGAAGTCGACGGCATCGTCGATCTCCCGCTGAGCCTGCGCCAGCACCCCGTCGATCTCCTCCTGCTCGACACCGGACTCGGCGAGCCTCCGGCCCAGCCGCAGGATCGGATCCTTCGCCAGCCAGGCCTCGATCTCGGTGGCCGGGCGGTAGTGGCGGCCGGAATCGCCGCCGTGGTGACCGCGGTGGCGGTAGGTCTTGGCCTCCACCAGCGCCGGGCGCCCGCTCGCCCGCACCTCCCCGACCACATCGGTCATCACGTCGAGGACCGCCAGCACGTCGTTGCCGTCCACGATGTGGCCCGGTATGCCGTAACCGGTGTGGAAGTCGGCGACGTTGGGCACGCTGAGGATCTTCTGCACCGGCGCCTCGTGGGCGTAGCCGTTGTTCTCGCACACGAACAGCACCGGCACGCCGATGGACGACGCCAGGTTGAGATTCTCGTGGAAGGCGCCGTTCGTGGAGGCTCCCTCGCCGAAGAACGCCACCGCGACACGTCCGGACTCCTGGAACTTGGACGTGAGCGCGGCACCCAGGGCGATCCCCAGGCCGGCACCGACGATGGCGTTGGCGCCCAGCATGTTGACGCCGAAGTCCGAGACGTGCATGGATCCGCCCCGGCCGCCGTTCTGCCCGCCCGCCTTGCCGTAGAGCTCGCACATGGTCGCCCGCAGATCGGCGCCCTTGGCGAGGCAGTGGCCGTGACCCCGGTGCGTCGAGGTCACGTAGTCGCCCGCCTCGAGCGCCTCGCACGTCCCCACTGCGGACGCTTCCTGGCCGATGGAGGTGTGGAGGAATCCGGGAATGCGACCCTCGCGGTTCAGCCGCTCGATCGTCTCCTCGAACGTGCGGATCCGGGCCATCTTCAACAACAGGTCCAGCATCCGCTCGGTCGAGTGGTCGCCGTTCATCGCATCCCCCTCAGCGCGGCCGTCGCCGCCTCGTCCAGCCGGTCGTCGGCAATCACGACTCCGTAGTCGCGGCGCGCGCCCTCGACTGTAACCCAGCCCTCCAGGACGTCGTGCAGGACGGCGTCCGGATCGCGCTGGTGCGGATCGCCGTACCCGCCGGAGCCACAGGTCCGGAAGCTGATGACGTCGTCGGGTCCGATGTCGACGATGGATTTCGAGTGTAGGTCGGCCTCATCGGCCCGATCGGGGTTCAGCACGATGCGCCCGAGCGAGCCGGCGCCGCCCCCGAACAGTCCCCAGGGCGGGAAGTGGTGACGATCGTGGAGGTTGGTGACGCGGGCCAGATCGGCCAGGTTGCGCACGTCGCGCCGCACGGCCATTCCGCCCCGGTACCGCCCGGGGCCCGCGCTGTCGGGTATGAAGCCGAAGCGGTCGATCAGCACCGGCCACTTCGCCTCGTGGATCTCGATGGGGATGTTGCCGGTGTTGAACCCCGACACGAGCCCGTCGCAGCCGTCCTTGTTGGGCCGGGCCCCGGTGCTGCCGAACGTGAGGTCGTAGTACACCCAGGGACGCTCGGCCTCCAGATCCACACCGCCGATCGTGGAGTTGGCGAGCTGCGAGGACGACGCCACGACCTGGTCGGGCACGGCCTGGGCCAGGCAGCCCTGCACACCGTCGACGAGGTACCGCGCCACGATCGCCCGACCCCCGGTCGGCGACGGGTAGCGGGCGTTGAAGAAGCAGTGCGGCGGGGCCGTGACCTCGATGGGTCGCATGGTCCCCGAGTTGAGCGGCACGCGAGGACCGACGACCGACAGGGTGGCGTGCAGCGTGTAAGCCGTCGTGAACGCGAGGTAGGAGTTGACGCCGGAGCGGGTCACCGGGCTGGATCCGGTGAAGTCGGCGACGATCCTGCCGTCGCCGACGGTCATGGCCATCTGCATCCGGATCGGCTCGGTGTCCGGGCCAAAGTCGTCGATGTGATCGGTGAACTCGTAGCGCCCGGCCGGGATGGCGTCGATGTGTTCCCGCATGGCTTGGTGCGAGCGCTCGAGGAGCTCGCCGGTCGCCGCCCGGTAGGTCTCCAGGCCGAACCGGTCGATGAGCTCGCAGACCTTGGCGGCGCCCACCATGTTGGCGTTGAACTGGCCCCGCAGATCGCCGACGACCTGATCGGGGATGCGGACGTTGGTGGCGATCAGATCCAGCACCTCGCGGATCGGCTTGCCCTCGGAGAAGTACTTGACCGGCAGGATCCGGATCCCCTCCTGGTGGATGTCGACGATGCCGATGATCGCCTGGCTGCCCGGCGCGGCGCCGCCGACGTCGACGTGGTGGGCGGTCACCACCGTGAAGCCGACGATCTCGTCGCCGTAGAAGATCGGCGCGATGGAGAAGATGTCCGGGAAGTGACCCGAGTTCATGGTGGGGTCGTTGACCAGGAAGGCGTCGCCCGGCCGCATCTCCTCCCTCGGATACGCCGCCAGCACGCCGGCGACGGCGGTGGGGCTCGTGCCGAGATGCCCCGGGGCGTAGTTGCCGGCGCCGAGCATCTCGCCCCCGGCGTTGAAGACCGACGCAGAGCAGTCCTCGCCCTCGCGCACGGCCTCGGAGAAGGAGGTGCGGCGCAGCGCCCAGCCCATCTCCTCGGCGATCGCCACGACGCCTCCGGACACGACGGCCAGCGTGAGAGGATCCACCGTCATGGCGACCCCCGGACCGACACCACGAGGTTCTGCCACTCGTCCACCACAGCCGACGCTCCCGGCGGGATGACCGTCGTGGATTCGCGTTCCTGCACGATCGCCGGCCCGGCGATGCCGACCCCCGGGCCGAGGCGGTAGCGGTCCCACACAGGGCTCTCGACGAAGCCGGCGCCGGGGAAGTAGCAGTCCCGGCTACCTCTGGCGGCGTCGCCCGCCGCCTCGTGGCGCCCGACCCGCGGCAACTCGAACGGCGGTGGCGGGGCCGAGGCCGTGACGCGGTAGTCCACGACCTCCAGTTCGCCGTGCGGCTCCGCGTATCCGTAGATCCGCTCGTACGTCTCGAGGAACCTGGTCCTAGTGGCAGCCACGTCGTCGGCGACCAGACTCCCGGTCGGCATGCCGATGGCGACCTCGTAGCCCTGGCCCACGTACCGCATGAGGGCGTTCCGGACGTACGAGGCGCCTGCGGTGGCGTCGGCCTCGGCCAGACCGGCCGCTCCCCGCTCCTCGAGTTCGGCGAACACCTCGTTCATCCGCTCGAGGCTGCCGACCTCCAGCCGGGTGACGAGCGTGCGCACGAACTCGAACTTGATCGGGGCGAAGAGCAGGCCCATGGCGCTGCTGACGCCTGCGTTGGCGGGAACCACGATCTCCCGGCTGCCCAGTTCGGTGGCGATGCTCACGGCGTGCGCCGGTCCGGCGCCGCCGAAGGCCACGACGCCGAAGTCCCGGGGATCGAAGCCTCGCTGGATCGTCATGGCCCGCATGGCGTTGGCCATGCTGGCGTTGGCGACGGCGTGGATGGCGTAGGCGCCCTCGGAGAGCGGCAGGCCGAGCCGGTCGCAGATGTCCCGTTCGACGACCCGGCGGGCGGCGCCGGCGTCGAGGACGAGGTCGCCGCCGAGGAAGTAGTCGGCGTCCAGGTAGCCGAGAATCAGGTTGGCGTCGGTCACCGTCGGCGCGTCGCCCCCGTACCCGTAGCA
>CAZTZI010000215.1:0-11052 GCA_964618115.1 uncultured Acidimicrobiales bacterium | reverse complement strand
GCGACGACTTGGCCGATCGCCCCGAATCCGATGAGCGCGATCCGCCTGTTCACGAGACGATTGAAGCGCGCCAATACGTACTTGGCCAACTCAGCCCCCGGGGGTTTGGCCGAGCTACCTCGCTCGCGTCCGGGTCCGGGGGAGTCCCAACGCCTGTGCCAGCCCGGTGGTCTAGGGGTCATGCGCGCACCCGCGTTCGAGTCCGCACGCCTCCCTTGAACCGGAGAGCGCTGAGTGAGGATCCTGACGTCGAACCCGCCACGGCCGAAATCGCTACGGTGTGCTCACGGGGCAGAGTGAATCACTCCCAGCGATGACTGGCCGCTGGCATCAGCTGTGATCGAGGTTCACCACCGGCGCCTCCGCCAGCGCCCCTGGCGCCCGAACAGGGTCTCATCGAGGCCGAGGGCCTCCACGGCGCCGACCCGCTCGGCGTCGGCGGCCAGCAGCGCTTGGCCCCAGGAGAGCACCGCCCGCATCACCGTGTGCCAGTCACAACCCAACTCGGCGGCCACATCGGTGACCGCCCGAGCGTCGCTGTCCCGGGTCAGGGGGACGTTGCGGAGGTAGGTCGCGGCGGGCTTTGGGGTCGTGGCGCAGCGGACCGATCCAACTCCTGAACAGGTCCTCGGGAACCCGCTGTTTGGACAGGGCGCCGAAGGGTAAAGGGGTCAGTGGGTGCCACGGGCGTGCTTGGCCGGTCCGTCGGCGACATGCCTACACTTCGCTACACAGGCGCACCCGCGCCAACAGGGAAGGACCAGCCCCATGGAACGCAAACGCAAGGTGCAGGGCCCCGACGGCGGCGTCCACGACGCCACCGAAGTCGGTTTCCGCTCCAGCGGCGAGCACTGGAACGAGTACCTGCTCGACGACGGCACCGTCGCACGCCTCAAGCTCGTCGTCACCGGTGTCCTGCGACTCGAAGACGTGCGCGACCAGAAGGGCCAGCCCGTCTACCTCATCGAGTCCACGAACGTCATGGCGGTCTCCGCCGCTGAGGATGGGGGAAGCTGATGTCCGACACCCGCACACGAGACCACGCCAGCGACGCCAGCGACGCGAGCTTCCTCCGACCCACGACCACGCCGGAGCGGGTCAAGAGTCAGTTTGCGGAAGACTTCGAGGCCGAGTTCGCGCCCCGCCTCGCGGGCGTCGACCTCACCCGCATGCCACGCCTCGCCGACATCGAGCCCCATTTCTCCGGAGACGCACCCCAAGCCGACGCCCCAGCGGCGGCCGACGTGCGCCACAAGCTCATCGTCCTCTGGGCCGACGTCGCTGTCCGACACGCCGTCGTGCGGCGCAGCGAGGACCCCGACGAGCTGATCGCGACTGTCGCCGGCCTACCCGGCGCGTGGGGCGCCGGCGCAACCCCCGACGAAGCGCTGAGCGATCTACACGCCGCGCTGATCGGCTGGGCGACCCTCAAGCTCGATGACGGCGACCGGGACATCCCCGACATGGAGGGCATCCGCCTCGTCCTCGACGCATGAGCCGGCGGCTCACGCCTGTCAGTCGCACTGAACTCATCGCACGGTTCCGACGGCTCGGTTGGCAGGGCCCCCGCCGTGGCGGCAAACACGACTTCATGAGCCGCGGCACCCACAAGGTCCGCATCCCCAACCCGCACCGCGGCGACATCAGCGCCGGCCGCGTCGCCGATGTGCTGTCCCAGGCCGGCATCAGCCGCGATGACTGGCACGGCGCGGCGAACTGAAGCCGAAGGCCAGGGTGGAGGAGGCCCGAAGCAAGCCCAATCGGTACCCTCAAGATGGCCTCCAGCGTGGCCGCGTCGATGGCTGCGGGGCCGCAGACGTCGCCAACCAACGTCCTGGCGGGGTGCAGCTAGGAGTTGGAGTGGGGGCGCATCTCCTCCACGACGATGTCTCCGTCGACGACGATGGGCTCGTCGTCGAGGTAGAGGCTGCAGTTGCGCATGGGGATGTCGAAGTGGCAGGCGGTGTCGTTGCTGCCGCCCAACTCCTGGTTCGGGCCGGTGGAGAACAGCACGTTGCCGTAGAAGGCGCGTCCCTCCATGCCGACGCTCTGCGGGTCGGTGGCCAGGGCCGACCAGCGGCAACGCTCGTTGAGGCCCCAGCCGATGTGGCTGATGCCGTAGGCCTTCTCATCGTCGAAGCCGGCCATGTAGTCGGCCATCAGGTCGGCGTCCAGGCCTCCCCTGATGTCGACGATCCGGCCCGACTCGATGCTCAGCTCGATAGGGCTCTGCACGTAGCGGTTGAACGGGTAGACGATGTCGCCGGGGGCGATCACGACGCGGCCGTCTACCCCGTCGTCGCGGCCGCCGCTGAACAGGAACCCCGACGGCCAGTGGTCCCAGCGTCCCGGCTCGTCGGTGTAGCCGTACTCGGTCATGACCGGGTAGGTGCCGAGCTGGTAGGTGACGTCGCTGCCGTGGGCGTTGGTGAAGCGGAGCACCTCGGCGCCGGCGTAGATCTCGGCGGCGCACTCCACGCGCTCCCGCAGTTCCGGCGTCGGCAACAGCCGGCTGAGCACGTCCAGCGACTCGATGCAGAGCAGGATGCGGGTGCCCGATTCCTGGATCTCCTGCTGCTCGACCGAGAACAGCAGGAAGACCAGATCGACCATGAGGTCGGCCTGCTTCAGGGCCTCGATGGCGGCCTGGTTCCCGGCCAGCGGGTTCACCCCGACGTAGTCCAGCCCTCCCGCCTCGCTGTCCGCCGGCAGCCCGACCTCGTAGCTGTGCGCACCCAGGCGCTGGGCCGCGGCGAGGAAGTCGCGGGCATAGGCACGCTGCTGGGTGGTCTGGGACAGCACCGCCACCGTCTCGCCCTCTTGCACGCCGCAGAGCCTCAGTTCGGCCTCGAATAGGTCCACTGCAGATGTCATGTCCTCGCCTCCCCCCTCGGAGTTCGGGCTCCGGCACGTACTGAGCGCTTCGCAGTTGCCTCGGCCCGCCCCCGATGCTAGACGGCTTGTCATGCCCGACGAACAGCTTGCGCAACTGACAGCCCGCCAACTCCGCGAGGGCTACGAGTCGGGGGCACTGAGTCCCATTGCGGTGGTCGAGACGGTCCTCGGGAGGATCGAGCGGCTCAACGACGACCTCACGGCCTTCGTGACGGTGACCGGCGACGAGGCACGGCAGGCGGCCGCGGTCGCCGAGCGGGTGCTGCGTGGTGACGACGGCGCTGACGGTCCCGCCGGCGCGCTCTGCGGTGTGCCGATCTCGATCAAGGACATGGTCGTCACACGGGGTGTGCGCACGACGATCGGCTCGCTGCTGCTGGCGGACTGGGTTCCCGATTTCGACACCCCCACCTCCGAGCGGCTGCGGGACGCGCTAGCCCCACTCCTGGGCAAGACCACCACCAGCGAGTTCGGCTGGAAGGGCGACTCCGGCAACAAGGTCAACGGACCTGCCCGCAACCCGTGGCGGCTCGACCGGACCGCCGGGGGCTCCAGCGGGGGTGCCGCCGCGGCGGTGGCGGCCGGTCTCGGTCCTGTGGCCATCGGCAGCGACGGCGCCGGGTCGGTGCGGATCCCGGCGGCCTTCTGCGGGGTCTTCGGGATCAAGCCCTCGTGCGGCGTCATACCCGTCTTCCCGATCAGCCCCATCGAGTCGCTGTCGCACCTGGGGGTGCTCGCCACGACCGTCGCCGACGCGGCGGACGTGCTGGACGTCGTGGCCGGTCCCGACCCGAGGGACAGGTTCTCGCTTCCCGACACCGGTGCCGACTACGCCGCCGCGCTGACCGTGCCGCTCGGGGAACTGCGCGTCGCCTGGAGCCCCGACCTGGGATATGCGGCGGTCGAACCCGAGGTCCGGGAGTCGGCCGCGGCGGCAGCCGCTGTCTTCGAGTCCCTCGGCTGCCACGTCAGCGAGGTCGTGCCCGGCTGGGACGACCCGTACCCGTTCCTGGACGTGATCTGGTCCGCCGCCAACGCCGCTCGCCACATGCACGATCTCGAGGAGGTGCGCCACCTCATCGATCCCGGCCGGTTGGAGGTCGTCGAGCGCGGCATGCGGCTCACGGGGCCGGAGGTGGCGGCCGCCAACGCCGCCAAGGCCACCTTCGCCGAGACGGTCCGGCAGTTCATGGACGGCTACGACCTGCTGCTGACGCCGACGCTGCCGCTGACCGCCTTCGAGGCCGGGGCGGACCAGCCGGGCCAGGTGGCCGGTCGGCCCACCGAGTACCTCAGCTGGACCCCGTTCACCTACCCGTTCAACATCTGTGGGCTGCCGGCGGCGAGCGTGCCGTGCGGGCTGTCCGGCGGCCTGCCGGCAGGCCTGCAGATCGTGGGCGGGTGGCGCCGGGACTCCCTGGTCCTCCGCGCCGCGGCGGCATTCGAGGAGGCGGCACCCTGGCCGCGTCACGCCATCGGGGAAGGGCTATCGTTCGACTGAGCGGCCCGCTGACCTGCTGAGTCAGTCGGGCGCGGCGCTCCGGGCGGGGCACCAGTGCCGGAGGGGGGAGCATGCCACTGCAGGACCACATGAAGATCATCTCGATCGACGATCACGTGATCGAGCACCCGCGGGTCTTCCAGGACCGGTTGCCGGCGCACGCCCTCGAGGCCGGTCCCCGCGTCATCGAGAAGGAGCTCAACGCCACCGACCAGTACGGCAACTCCATAACCGGATCCCAGGAACTCTGGCTCTACGAGGGGCGCGAGTACCCGCAGTTCGCTCTCAACGCGGTCATCGACAAGGATCCGAAGGACTTCGGCCTCGAGCCGTACCGGTTCGATCAGATCCTGCCCGGCTGTTACGACCCCACCAAGCGGGTCAAGGACATGGACATCGACGGGGTCTGGGCACAACTGTGCTTCCCGTCTTTCCCCCGCTTCGGCGGCACCCTGTTCCTGGAGAGCGAGGACTGGGACCTTGCCCTGCTGTGCGTGCAGGCCTACAACGACTTCATCATCGACGAGTGGGCGGGCACCGAGCCCGAGCGTCTGGTGCCGATGATCATCGTTCCGCTCTGGGACCCCAACCTGGCGGCCGTCGAGGTGCAGCGCTGCGCGGCCAAGGGGGCCAAGGCCATCACCTTCCCCGAGGCCACGAGCCCGCTCGGTCTTCCCTCGATCCACACCGACCACTGGGATCCGTTCTTCGCCGCGGTCCAGGACACGGGACTGCCGGTATTCATGCACTTCGGCAGCTCGGGCAAGCCGCCGGAGACGGCGCCCGACGCGCCCATCGTCGTGTGGATCTCGACAATGGGCACCAACTCGATGGTGTGTGCCGCCGACCTGCTGTTCTCGCCGCTGTTCCACAGGTTCCCCGGCTTGCGGGTGGGGCTCGCCGAGGGCGGCATCGGTTGGATCCCCTACCTGCTGCAGCGCATGGACTTCGTCTGGGAGCGCCACCGCTGGTACACCGGGATCAACACCGAGGTGCCGCCGTCGGAGCTGTTCCGCAAGCACATCTGGGGCTGCTTCATCGAGGACGAGGCCGGCTTGCGGGAGCGCGAGTTCATCGGCATCGATCACATCTGCTTCGAGTCGGACTACCCACACTCCGACTCGCTGTGGCCCAACGCCCGCAAGCGGCTGACCGAGATGCTGGCGGACGTGCCCGACGACGAGGCTGCCCGGATCGCCGAGTTGAACGCCCGCGAGTTGCTGAACTTCGACGCCGACCTCCGCTGACAGCCTGCTCGGTAGCCGTCGCCAGCCGGCAGTCGACCGTGACGCCGGAGTCGAGTCGCTTTTTCGGCGTTTGATCACGACGTACGCAGGGATCACCCACCGCCTCAGTTCCACGGTGAGCGCCCGAATGAAGGTGCCGTAGGCTTGGTGTGGGGTGCCGCGCTGGTGAATCCCTTGACGGCGACTAGGACGCGGACAGCCCCGCGGCAGAGAGTTGGGCAGCCACATGACCGAATGGCGGGACTGCGCAGGGGTTGAGAGCGTACCCGGCAGGGTGAGCGGTGCCTGTGTCTTCACGGGGACGCGCGTGCCAGTCGCGGCCCTGTTCGAAAACCTGGCGAGCGGGGCCACAGTGGAGGAGTTCCTGGAGTGGTTCCCGGGAGTGGAAGAGTGGAAGGTGCGGGCCGTCCTCGACCACGAAGCAAGGGCCCTCCGTGCGCTCGCGCGGCCGTGAGGATCCTGTTCGATCAGGGGACACCCGCGCCTCTCCGGCGACATCTCGGCGACCACACGGTCGACACGGTGGCGGAGCGAGGGTGGTCCGAGTTGGGCAACGGAGAACTACTTGAGCGGGCCGAGTCGGAAGGCTACGACATCCTCGTGACCACCGATCAGAACATGCGCCATCAGCAGAATATCGCCGACAGACGGCTGGCAGTCGTGGTGCTGCTGTCAACGGCGTGGCCTCACGTGCGTTTGCGCACAGAGGAGATTCGCGCTGCCCTCAACGACGTACGCGTCGGTGAGTTCAGAGACGTACCGATTCTGTAATGTGTAACTTTCGCAACCACCGATGGAGTTCGCCCGCATATCGAAGAGCGGGGCGGCTGGATGTCCGAGGTTGTCATCGACACCTGGCCACGCGGATAGATCGCAGGCCAGCTTTTCTTGTTTGAGCCCGGGCTTTCGGTTCATCCCGGCGAAGGCCGGAATCCAGGATGCAGCGTCTCAGCCGGCGTTGCTGATGGGCGACCCGGCGAACTCCCGGTCAGATCTCGCGGCCGGCCTTCTCGCCCTCGTAGATGGCGATGATGGTGCGCCGGGGCGCCACGGCGTCGCCGACCTGTTGCACGGACGGGTAGGCGCCCTCGATCTCCCGGAACAACTCGTCGTTGGGCGTGCGCAGCAGGCTCAGCACCACGGTGTCGACCGTCTCGGTGCGGCGCCAGCCTCCCCAGACGCTGTAGACCTCGGCCTCGGTGCCGCTCACCGACTCGACGAATGCGTTGGCGGTGAGGCGGACGCCCTTGCCCTCGAGGCGGGGATAGATGTGGCTGCCCTCGAGGGCGCCGGCGACGTTCTCGCCGACGACGGCGCGGGGGCAGACCACCTCGACGGAGGCGCCGTTGTCGGCCAGCAGTTCGGCCAGCCCGAGGGGCAGGTACTCGCCGGTGTCGTCGATGATCAGCACGCTCCCGCCCAGGGCCGTGGGATCTTCGAGGGCCGTCACGATGGCGGAGCCGACGTCGATGACGTTGTCCTGGTCCACGCCCGGCAACTCGTCCCGGTCGGTGCGCGTCACGCTGAAGCCCGTGCAGTCCCAGGTGGACCCGGTGGCGCAGACGACCGCGTCGGGCGCCTCGCCGTCCAGCAACTCCCGGGTGACGTCGACGCCCGTGCGCACCTCCACGCCGCCCGTGTGCATCTCCGTCAGGAGGTTGTCGATGGCGTCCTGCCAGGCGGTGCGCGTCGGCAGGTGCTTGATGAGGTTGATGTGGCCGCCGAGTTCGTCGGAACGCTCGAACAGGACCACGTCGTGGCCACGCCTGCCGGCCACGGCCGCGCTCTTCATGCCGGCCGGCCCGCCGCCGACCACGACGACCTTCTTGGAGCGTTCGCCGGCGACCACCGTGAGCGATCCCTCGCCCCACTCGGCCTCCCGCCCGGTGACCGGGTTCACCATGCAGAAGATGTCCCGCTGCTGGAAGTTGCGCAGGATGCACTCGTTGGCGCCCACGCAGATGTGCGTCTCGTGCTTGCGCCCTTCCTGGGCCTTGCGGACCAGCGCCGGGTCGGTGATGTGGGCGCGGGTCATGCAGACCATGTCGGCCCAGCCGTTGGCCACGATGTCGGCGGCCATGTCGATGTGGCGGATGCGCCCGACGATGAACACCTTGGCGCGGTCGCCGACCACCTCCTTGGCCCGCCGGCCGAAGGGGATCATGAAGCCGTCGGGGACCGACATGGGAGCGACCGCCAGGTGGAGGTTGTGGTAGTTGCCCCCCGACAGGTCGAAGAAGTCGAAATTGCCGGTCTCGGCGAGGATGTCGAGGATCTCCTCACTCTGCTCGCCGGTGATGCCGGCCTCCCCGGCGAACTCGTCGAACGACAGGCGGATGCCCATCGTGAAGTCGCCGACCTCCTGGCGGACCGCGTCGGCCACCTCGATGGCGAACCGGCAGCGATTGCGTATCGACCCCCCGTACTCGTCGGTGCGGCGGTTGTAGAACGGGCTGAGGAACTGGGCGATGCCGTAGCTGTGGGCGCCGTGCAGTTCCACGCCGTCGAGCCCCGAGCGCTTGACGTTGCGGACCGACTGCACGTACCCCTCCACCAGTGAGCGGATCTCCCGCTTGCCGACCACGTGTGGGATCTCGTTGTGGATCACCGACGGCACCCGCGAGACACCCCAGAGGGGATGCCAGGGCGAGAACATGTGCCCCTTGTCCTGCACGCCCATGACGGCGAGTTCGATGAACATGGCGCAGTCGTGTTCGTGGATGGTCTCGGCCAGACGCTCCATCTGGGGGATGCAGCGCTCCTCCCAGGCCGTGATGCAGTTGTAGAACGAGCCCAGGCTGAGTTCGTGTGCGGCGTGCTGCTCGCTGATCAGCAGCGCCAGGCCGCCCTTGGCCCGCTCGCGGTAGTAGGCGATGTGCCGGTCGCTGAGGACGTGGTCCTTGCTGTACGCGAGGCTGTGCGCGCTGGTCATCACCCGGTTCTTGAGGTGGGTGGTGCCCACCTCCAGCGGCTCCCACAGGACATCCAGATTCGACATCGTCGACCCCCTCGGATCAGGCCGCTCGCAGGGTGTTCGGTCCCGGGGCCGAACAGTACTCCCCGGATTGGCAGCGGGCGCAGGGAGGCGTCAGACTGCCGGGTATGCGGATCAAATACATCATCCCGTTCCCTTTCGATGAGGGTCAGGACATCAGATCTGCTCAGGTTCCCGGCGATCTGCTCGGCGAGGGCACCATCGTGGAGTGCGTGCCGGTGCGGAACACGGCCACGCTTGTGGACTGCTACTACGAGGATCTCATCTTCGAGATGTACATCGTCGAGGCGGGGCTGCGCGCCGAGGAGGAGGGCTACGACGCGGTGGTCATGGACACCGTGTCGGACTCCGGACTGGCGGCGCTGCGTTCGCGCCTGTCGATCCCGGTGCTGGGCCCCGGCCTGGTCTCCTATGCGGTCGCAATCATGCTGGGCAAGCGCTTCTCGATCATCACGATGTGGGACCAGTGGCGGCACCTCTACGAGAAGAACCTCGACACGTACCACCTGTGGGGGCACTGTGCCTCCGTGCGGGCAGCCGGCATCCGCCCAGACATGGAGGAACTGCTGAGCGGCAAGGAGGAGACGGTGTTCCCCCGACTCACCGAGGAGGCCCGGCTCGCCATCACCGAGGACGGCGCGGATGTGATCCTGCTCGGGTCGACCACCATGCACCAGGCGGCGGAGTACATGGCCCGGCACCTGGATGCCCCGGTCATCAACCCCGGCCCGGTCGCCATCAAGATGGCCGAGGCGATGGTCCAGCTGGGTCTCAGCCACTCCAAGGTGGCATTTCCCTCACCTGCCGTGATCCAGGACGAGAAGTTCTTCTCGCTCGTATCGGCCCCGAAGCCGGAGTAGCCCGGGGCGCAGATCAGCCGGTGGTTCGACCAGACGTCGCGGGTCGTCCCCTCCTCATGCCGACATGGACTGGAGGGCGGCGTCGACGATGGCGTCGGTGCCGGGGACGACGGCGCTCTCGAGTGGGGGGCTGAAGGGGATGGGTGCCCGTGCGGCGCCGACCCGGGCCACGGGTGCCTGCAGGTCGGCGAAGAGTTCCTCGCCGATGCGGGCGGACAGCTCGGCGCCGTAGCCGCCGGTCAGCCAGGCCTCGTGGGCGATGACGACCCTGCCCGTCTTGGTCACCGAGGTGGCGACGGTGTCGAAGTCCAGCGGCCACAGGCTGCGCAGGTCGATCAGCTCGGCGGCGATGCCGTGATTCTCGGCCAGGGCCGCTGCGGCGTCGGCGCCCCGCAGGGTCATGGCCGAGTAGGTGATCAGGGTGACGTCGGATCCCTCCCGTACCACCGAAGCGGAACCCAGCGGCACGCGGTGGTCGCCCTCGGGCACCGGTCCGCGCTTGGCGGTGATCGACTTGTTCTCGAGGTAGATGACCGGGTCGTCGTCGTCCATGGCCGAGCGCAACAGGCCTTTGGCGTCGGCCGGGTTGGATGGCGCCACCACCTTCAGCCCGGCGATGTGGGTGAACAAGGATTCCAGGCTGCCGGAGTGCTGGGCGGCGGACGAGCGCAGGATCCCATCCGAGGCCCGCAACACCAGCGGGACGCTGATCTGGCCCCCGGACATGTAGCGCATCTTGGCGGCCTGGTTGACGATCTCGTCCATCGCACCGAGCGTGAACTCCAGGAAGCTCATAGACGCCACCGGCCGCAGCCCCGTCATGGCCGCCCCGACGGAGGCGGACATGATGAGCGCCTCGGAGATGGGCATGTCGATGATCCGGTCCGGCCCGAACTCCTCCAGCAGACCCCGGAACTGCCCGAAGTTGCCGCCCCAGCTGATGTCCTCGCCCAGCACGATCACCCGATCGTCGGCGCGCATGGCGAGGCGGGTGGCGTCCACCGTGGCCTGGCCGAAGGACATGCGCTTCACGGATCGACCTCGCCGGGGGGTGTGTACACGTAGTCCAGGGCCGTGGCGGGGTCCGGATCGGGCGAGGTCGCGGCGAACTCCTCGGCCGCGTCGGTCTCGGCCCGGGCGGCCGCCCAGACCGACTCCACACCGGCGGCGTCCAGCCACCCCGCCGCAGTGAGGGCCGCCTCCAGCCGGGTGATCGGATCGGCCGCCTTCCACCGCTCCACCTCGGCGTCGTCACGGTAGACCTCGGCGTCGCCGACGTAGTGGCCGCTGTGGCGGTAGGTGACACAGTTGAGCAGCGACGGACCGACGCCGCCGCGGGCCGCCTCGACGGCCGCGCCGACAGCGGCGTACACGGCACCGGCGTCGTTGCCGTCGACGGTCGTCCCGGGTATGGCATAGCCGGTTGCACGGATCGCCAGGTCCTGCACCGCAGAGGTGCGGCTGATGGCCGTGAACTGGGCGTATTGGTTGTTCTCGCAGACGAATACCACCGGCAGCGCCTTCACCGAGGCGAAGTTCAGCGCCTCGTGGAAC
>CAZTZI010000214.1:0-7554 GCA_964618115.1 uncultured Acidimicrobiales bacterium | reverse complement strand
CGACATCGCCGGCCGCGGTCTCCGCTAGCGCCATGCGCGCAGACGGCTCGCTCCACGCGGCGTCGCCGCGCCGCCACACCGACGCTCCGTCGCTGCGGCCCGGGATGCCGACCTGGGTCGCTCCGGCCACGATGGCCGGCTGCAGGTGCCGGTAGTCGCCTTCGGGCTCGGGGGCCGGCACAGAGCACACTCCGGTGGCGACGCGCTCCAGCAGGGCCTTGACCTCGCCGGTGGTGGCGGCCCGCAGCCTGAGAGCCGACGAGGCCCGCGACACTGCCGCTTCGGTGGCGGCCTCAGCGGCGGCGCGGTCCAGCCACCCAGCACGGGCCGGTGCGGTCCAGCCGGCGAGCCGGCGGAGCCGGGTCACGGTCCCGGCCCAGCCCGCCGGCGCGGAGACGTCGCCGATGTCGAGCCACAGCCAGAAGCGGCGCTCGGTGAGCGTCATCGTCTCCAGGCGCCGCCGCTCCGCGGTGATCTCCTCGGCCCAGGACCCAGCCGCAGATGTCGCCGCCATGCGGCGGGCCACCTCGCTGGAGGTGACCGTCTGCAGAGTCGACATGAGCTTCCAGCGTTTGGCGCTGATGGAGGACACCAGCCGCTCCGCGGCGGCCAACGCGGCGCGCTGTTCCTCGGGGGCGGCCAGCGTCCCGTAGTGGGCCGGCGTCGCGGCCAGCACGACCCAGACCGAGTAGTCGGACCCGACCACGGCGTTGGCGGACACCGCGTCGGCGGTTCTGTCAGCGAGCCGCCGCCGGGTGCTGCGGCGGGCCCTGAAGCGCAGCCGGCCCGCCAGCCCGGCTGCCAGATGGCGGCTGTCGATGCTGGTGCGGCGCACAGCCCGGCCCAGCCACAACGTGGCCGCCAACGGCACCGGCAACAGCAGCGCGGGCAGACCGGCCCACAGCATCACCACACACGCGGCGATGCCGCACACCCCCACCGCGAACTGCGCCAGCGTGAACGTCCACGGCAGCGTGAGACCGGGCAGGCGCCCGATCTCGCTGGGGCGGCGCCGAGACGAGGTGTAGGACCGGCAGACCCCTCCGGTCACGGAGTAGTGCCCCACTCCCCGCCGGTACCGCCGGTGCCGCCGCGGGTAGCGATGTCGTTGCCCAACAGATCGGCCAGCGTCTCAAGGTTGGCGCCCACCGCGATCGCTATCGCTCCCAGGATCAGCACACCCAAAGCGGCGCCACCGCTCTTGGTCTTCATGAACATGTAGATCGCTCCGGCGATGGCGGCCAGCCCGATCCCCAGCAGCGCCAGGGTCGTCAGGTCCGTCACGAAGCTGTGTATGAGATCGATCATCAGAAACATCTCCCTATGGGTTGTCGGCAGCGCTGGTCGGCTGCACTCGGAGGCGGTCGCCGTCGAAGGAGGCTCCGGTGGTGGCGCCCGCCCGTGCGAGGCGGCGCCGCAGCGCCAGCCCCAGCTCGATGGGCGCGTCGCTCACCGCGACGGACCCTCCACGGGCCTCAGCCAGCACCAGCGCGGTGCTCAAGGTTCCACCCACCGGCAACGGCGCCCGGCAGTGATCGTCGGCGTCGAGGGTGTCGGTGGCCGCCGCCAGCAGCTGCCCCAGATCGTCGTCGGCCGGCCCGGTGAGAGCGCCGTGGCTCGCTGGCGGCTCGGGTCTGCGTGCGGGCCGCAGCGCCGCCGCGGCGTCGGCCAACGCCCCGAAAGGCCGCCGCATCGAGCGCTGGTCGGCGTCGAGCGTCTCAACTGTGATCGGGGTGGTGCCCACGCTGGTGGCTCCTTCGGCAGGTAGGTCAGAGCGGCCGCCACGGTCGCGCCGAGCCCCGAACGCCCAGGAACGGTCACGAACGCACCCAGGAACGCACGCGAACGCGCCCGCCGGTTGCGTGCAGGAACGCGCCTCGCTCACCTATCGGAACCCGCTCGGCGCCACCGCCGGGGCTGCGAACGCGCCCGCCGGTTGCGTGCAGGAACGCGCCTCGCTCACCCTATCGGAACCCGCTCGGCGCCACCGCCGGGGCTGCGAACGCGCCCAAAGCTGATCCCGAAGCTGGGGAGAGTCACGGTTTCGGTCGCGACAGCCGCCGTTGCCGCTCCGGCGCCGGCCCTGATGGCCTACCGGGCTGTCGGGCTGGGCCCGTGCGCTCTAGGAGATGACGATACCGCCGCGGCCGCGGCCGTCGCGGCCGTATCGTCTCAGCCTCTCGGGGCATCCGGCTTCGTGGTCGGGGCGGTCCATGCCACACACTGCGCACGGCTCGTCGCCGAGGCTGCTAATGCCGGGGTCGTGATCGCTGTAGTCGCTGTCCCACCAGAACCGCCCGTCGAGGTCGCAGCCCGGCAGGTCGCTGTCGCTGGCGAGCACCTCGTCCAGCTCGGCTTCGCTCAGCCCGGCCGCCAGGGCTCCTTCTCGCAAACGTTCGGGGCACTCGGCTTCGTGGTAGGGGCGTTCCATGCCGCACACCGCGCACGGCTCGTCGTCGAGGTCCCCCACATCGGCCTGCACGCCGCTGTGGTCGTTGCGTTCGGTGTGGTCGTTGCGTTCGGGGTGGGCGATGTCCTCGGTCCGGGTCTGGGTTTCGGCTTGGCGCTTGTCGCGCAGAGCGGCCACGGAGTTGGCGAGCCGTCCCATCTTGCGCTTGTGGCGCCACTCGGCGAACTCGGCGCCGATCCTGTCCAGCTCTTCGAGGTACTCGCTGCGCTCGTCGGGCTCGTCGGGCTGGTCGTCGGCGTGGCCTTCGGTGCGGGCTTCGGCCTGGGTCCGTTCCTCGGCCGCGGATGCTTCGATGGCCTCCTGGAGCGCCGCAGCCCGGGACTGGGCGGCGGTCAGCTCGGCCAGCTTTGCGAAGGGTTCGCCCAGGCGGCTGCGGGACACGGATATGACCTCCTCGGCGTCGGAGACCCTGGCGGCGAGCCTCTCGATGCGCTGGGGCATGGCCTTGATCTCGTGGTGGAGTCTGGCGGTGGGCCTTGTTGAGGTGCCGTAGAACACGCCGCCGCCGTCGAAGTGGATGTCGATCTCGGCGGGCTGCTCGCCCAGGACCAGCACCGGGGCCTGGTAGTGGGCGCCGAGGCGCAGCCGCACCGCCAGCCCGGCGATCTCGCCGGCCGAGACGGTGTTGCCCGAGGCGGTGTCGCGGGCCAGGCGCCGCAGATGCTTGTCAGCGTCGGAAGGTTTGGCGAGGGTGTGGCCTTCGGGGGTGGTGAGCGCTTCGTTGTCGCGGGGCTGCTGGGGGTAGGTGCGCAGCTTGTCGAGGCGGGCCCGCATCGACGGCAGGTGCTGCTCCCAGTGCCGCAGAGTGCGCCCGAGGCGGGTCTGTTCGGCGTCGTGGGCGGCCTTGAGCAGCGACAGTTGCGCTATGGCCGCGGTGGCCTCGGCGTGCTCGACGACCCTGGGGTCGCCGGTGGCGGCCGCCTTGACCTGGGCGTAGTTGAGGGTGGCCTCGTCGATCTCCTCGACGGTGCGCTGATCGCAGCGCCCGGCGAACAGCTGCCCGATGAAGCGGGCCTTGCGTTCGAGGCCCTGCCACATGTAGGTGTCGAAGCTGCCCTCGGTGACATAGCGCAGGATCTGGACCTCATCGAACTGGTTGCCCGGCCTCAAGATCCGGCCCTCGCGCTGTTCGATGTCGGCTGGGCGCCACGCCGCGTCGAGGTGGTGCATGGCGGCGAGCCGGGTTTGGATGTTGACGCCGGTGCCCGCTTTCTCGGTGCTGGCCAAAAGCACCGACACCGAGCCGTCGCGGCAGGCTGTGAACAGGCGTTGCTTGTCGTCGGTGCTGTCGTAGTCGTGGATGGCGGCTATCTGGTCCCGGGGGACGCCGCGGCGCTCAAGCGAGTCGGTCAGCAGGTCATAGACGCACACCTTGGCGCTGTCCGATCCCGGGACGCCCATGTCGCAGAACACCACTTGCAGCGCCCCGGGCCGGGGGTGGGCCGCTCCGGTGAAGTGGTCTTCGAAGGTGCGGTCGGCGTGCTTGGACCAGATGGCGTGGACATACGCCGCGCAGGCCTCGACTTTGGAGGGGTCTCCCTGGGGGAGCCCCACCAGGCCCAGGTGCAGCGCGGCCTTGCGGCCGTCGCTGGTGATGAGCAACATGTTGTCCTCGCGGGGGTCTTTGCCTGAGAGGTTCTCTGAACGCATGACCAGTTGCTCGACGTAGGTGTGGAGTTCTTCGGTGCCGGGCACCGGCACGATCTGGGGTTTGCCGCCGTCGAGCGCGGGGAGCTCCAGGCCCATGTCCTCGGCTCGGCGGAAGTCGGCGTTGACGGCCACCAGCTGCATGAGCTCCGGCACGTTGCAGTAGGCGGCGAAGCGGCTCTTGGTGCGCCATCCCTTGCCGGTGGGGCGCAGCTCCTGGCCGGTGACGACCCGGCCGAACGCGGCGGCCCAGGCGTCGAACGCGGCGACGCCGCAGCGGGCGAGGTGGTCGGGTTGGATGTAGCGTTGCATGACCCACAGCTCCGCTACCCGGTTGGCGACGGGCGTGCCGGTGGCCATCACCGTCCAGGCCCGCCGGTCGGGGTAGGTCTCGCGCAGCCAGCGGATCTTCATCTCCATGAGCCGAGCCCGCGTCGAGCCCTGCGAGGTGGCGAAGTCGGGGTTGGAGGACGCGACGGGCAGCGACTTGTAGTGGTGGGCCTCGTCCACGAACAGGAAGTCGATGCCGGTGTGCTCCCACAACGTGCCGTCGTCGGCGGTGCGCTCCAGGGCCTTCTCCAGCTTGGCCCGCTCTGATTCGATGCGCTTCTCGATGCGCTTGATCGTGCGACGGGCGCCGCCTTCCTTGAGCGCGGTGAGGGCGTCGCGCCACTCCGACAGCCGGTCAGAGATGTAGTTGGCCTCGACCTCGGGCGACACCGGCATCAACCGGAACGTGGTCAGCGGGATCACCACCGCGTCCCAGTCGTCATTCGCGCAGCGGGCGATGAGGTTCTTGCGGCCCTCGGGGCTGGTTCGCTCGGCTTCGAAGGGGATCAGGACCTTGGCTTGGGGGAACGCTCGGCGTATCTCCCCGGCGTACTGCTCGACCAGATGGTTCGGGACAACATGGCACGGTTTGGACACCATCCCGAGGCGTTTCATCTCCATGCCGGCCACCGCCATCGTGAGGGTCTTGCCCGCCCCGACCTCATGGGCCAACAACAGGTCCCCGGCCAGCACCACCCTCGCCGCGGCCTCGCGCTGATGGGGGTGCAGCTCCAGGCCCTCGCGCAGCCCCGGCGGGTTGATCCACTCCGGCCCGACCTGGGGCGCCACCCAGGACCGGAACGTGTCGTTGTAGGCCCGCAGCAGCCTGCTCCGGCGCTCGGGGTCGTCCCCGAACGCCCAGCGGTGCAGCTCGCCCTGCCAGGCCTCCAGCTTCTCGTTCGCCGCGGCGGTGGCGACCTCGTTGACGACCCGGCGGTCATCGGCCAGGCGGTCGGTGATGACGATGGGGCGTCCCCGCAGGCCGTGCTCGACCACCGAGATCGCCGAGATGCGGTCGGTGCCCCACTCAGCCTCGGTGGCTCTGGTCCAGTTGACGCCCTCGACGTTCCAGCCGCCCGCGGGGCTGTAGGTCACCACCAGGTCCTCGACGGGACCGAGGGTGTCGCAGATGAACTCCTCGATGTCGTCGACGCTGAGCCATGTCGCTCCCAGCCGCAGCGCGATGTCGTCTGCGCCGACGTCGGTGGGGATGATCGGCTCCAGCGCGGCGACGTTGGCCTCATAGTGCGGGTCGTGCTCGGCGGCGGCGCGGGCCGCGGCCAGCTTCTCGCGGACGTTGCCCGACAGATACAGCGGCGCCGGCTCCCACACGCCGGCCTGGGCGGGGTCACGGTAGGCGACGTTGTCGGCGGCTAGGTCTGCGGGCTCCCATTCCCAGTCGGTGGCCCCCGCCATCCAGGCGATGTCGATGCGGCCCAGCGCGGCCACCGACGCCACCACGGCGTCGCTGAGGGTCTCGATGCTGGTGGCGGCCGGTGGGCGGCGCACGACCCGCTGGCGGAATATCTCGCTTTTGGCGGCCCGGCCCGTCTCGGGATCGAAGACCTCCAAAGCCAGCACGGCCGGATAGTCGGGGTCGGCGACTGCGAAGCCGCCCATCTTGGGGAGCCGACGCCGCGGCGTGGGGGAGTCGTCGTCGCCCGCGGGGCGGTCAGCGGTGCCGCGGTTAAGCGGCCCGTAGCCCTGGGCGTAGGTGTCGTAGGTGACATTCAGCCATCGGCGCAGCCCGTCGAGACGCACATCGGGCTCATCAGCCGCCTCGGCGGCAATGAGCTCGGCCATCGCGTCGCGCACCGCGATCACCCGGCGCAGCTCGTTGGTGTCCGACCGGGGTTTGGGGGTGTATTCGACGACCCGGCCGGCCACCATCTGCCCGAACTTGCGGCTGCCTGGGATCGCCAGCAGCGACCCCTCCTTGGTCCACGGCGGCCAACCACCGGGCGGGGGCCTCACCACGGCCCGCTCCTCGCCGCCGGCGGCTGCGGCGGGCCTAGCGGCGAGGCTGGGGCGGCGGCGGTGCAGCCCAGAGGGCACATCGTCGATCTCAGCGGTGCCCACCACCGCGGCCAGCGCCTCGCCTAACTGCGCGGCGAGGTCGCCGTCGCGTGGGTTGACCATCGTCTCGTCGCGGCCGTAGAGGCCGCGGCCCTTGACCATCTCGCCCAGCACCAGCTCGGGCCGCTCGGCATACCAGCGGTTGTGGCTGGGGGTGTCGTCGTCGCCGCCGGTGAGCACATACCACGCCTCGACGGGGTCCACGTCCCATAGGGCGGGCCGCTTGGGCATCTCCAGGGGCTCGCGCCGGCGTTGGAACATCACCACGTCGGTCATGACCTTGGTGCCGGACTGGTCCTCGAACGCGCCGTTGGGCAGGCGCACCGCTCCCAGCAGCCGTCCGTAGCGGGCCAGCTCCAGGCGAGCGTCGGGCGACAGGGCGTCGAGGGTCCACGACGAGGTGATCGCCACCAGCAGCCCGCCGGGGTCCAGCAACTGCAGCGACTTGGCCAAGAAGTAGTTGTGCAGCACCAGCTCAGCGCCGTTGGCGTAGGGGTCATGCGGGGTTACGTCAGCGAAGGGGACGTTGCCCACCACCAGGTTGAAGCCGCCGGTGTGGTATTTCTCGAACGGGCTGGCCACCACCGTGGCGGAGCGGGGGCGCAACCTGTCACTGGGGCAGCGCCAGCTCGTCGCCCTGGCCCGCGTACTGCTGAAGGGACCGGAGATCGTCATCCTGGACGAGGCCACCGCCAGTGTCGATCCGCTCACCGAGGCGCTGATCCAGGAGGGCCTGGACGAACTGCTGCGCGACCGCACCGCCATCGTGATCGCGCACCGCCTGTCCACCATCAAGCAGGCCGACCGCATCGTGGTGCTGCGCACCGGTCAGATCATCGAGGAAGGCTCCCACGAGCACCTGCTGGCAGCCGGCGGCTACTACGCCGAGCTGTACAACACCTACTTCCGCCACCAGAGCCTCGAATACCTGCAGGCCGCCGGCGCAGCGACCTGACTGACCGGCTGTGCAACGCCGTCCACAGGATCGCGGGATCGACGTAGCGGCGATGGCGCACGGCAACGAGAAGCCC
>CAZTZI010000213.1:0-4220 GCA_964618115.1 uncultured Acidimicrobiales bacterium | reverse complement strand
AACCTACCGCGCACGCTCTTATTCGTCGAATTTGGGGACGGTGAAGGTGGCGTCGCCGTGGCCGGCGCGGTTGACATAGATCTTCATCCTCTGCGGCACGGCTCGGGGCTCAGACGTTGACGACGGCGTCCATCCAGTCGGCCACGAAGGCCGCTCCGTCGGCGGCGGTGCAGACGCGCATGTTGGGGCGGCGCTCCGGGTGGTCGATGGTGCGCAGGATCTGGCCCTCGTACTCGACGGCGATGCTGGCGTCCCGCAGCGTGAGGTGACGGCCTCCCAGGGCGGCGTGGGCGGCGAGCGGATCGTGCAGGTAAGTGCGCTCGTCGAAGTGGGAACCGTCGAGGCCGTACTTCGCCGCGAAGCCGAGGAACGGGTCCCGCATCTCGGAGATGAGGCGGACCAGCTTCTGGGAGACCGGCCCTCCGTCGGCCTCGAGTCGGCCACGGTCGGCACGGTCGAGGTATACCTGCAGGGTCACCTCCAAGGGCACGAGTGTGATGTCCAGCCCCGACCCCAACACGATGGCGGCGGCGAGCGGGTCGGAGTTGAGGTTCGTCTCGAAGCTCGCCGGCCAAGCGACCATGTGCCGCTCCACGATCCCGCCCATGATCGTCACCGGGCCGAGTGCGCCCGCCAGCCCGGGCTCCATCTGCAGTGCCAGAGCCAGGTTGGTGACCGGCCCGACGGTCAGCACGGCCAGGGGGTCCCGGGCAGCTTCGGCGGCATCGATGATGAACCGGGCCGCGTCCTCGCGGGTCGGATCGTTGTCGGGAACCTGCCGCTCGGCGTCGGTCAGTACTCCGGCGCCCTCGTGGCCCCACATCTCGTTCCAGTGGAAGCCCTCCACGCTGCTGCGCCGCAACGGCGTCGAGCGCCCCGCCACGACGGGTGTGTGCCGCTTGTCGGACACCTCCAGCAACGACCGCGCGATGGCGGCCCGCAACGGCGCGTGCCCGTGGCAGGTCGTCACCCCCACCAGGTCCACATCCGGCCGGGCGATCAGCAGCGCCAAGGCCAGCGCATCGTCCACGTCGGTGCCGATGTCGGTGTCGAGGAGCAGTCGGGTCATGACGTGGATTCCTTCCGTCGGGCCATCGGTGACGTGTTGCATCGATTCAGGTGCCCGGCCGGAGCACCCGGGTCACCCTTTCACCGCCGATCCCACGACCGACTCGGTGAACGTGCGCTGGAACACCAGCAGGACGATCGCCGGGACCAGGCACAGGAACGCGGCGCCGGCGAAGAGCATCCCCCAGTCCACGCCGTACTGCCCGAAGAGCCGGGCGAGTGCGACGGCTCCGACGTCCATGGAGGGGTCGGTGGTGAGCAGCAGCGGCAGCAGGTAGGCCTGCCACTGGAAGACGAAGATGATGATGCCGGCGCCGACCATGGCCGGTCCGGTCAGGGGCAGGTAGACGTGCCGGAAGATCCGCCAGGCGCCGGCGCCGTCGATGGAGGCGGCCTCGGCAAGCTCGTCGGGGATGTCGAGGTAGAACTGGCGCAGCAGGAAGATCGCCAGCCCGTTGCCGACGCCCGGCAGGATGAGGCCGATGTAGCTGTTGTCCAGCCCCACGCTCCGGGCGGTGTCGGCCAGGGGGATGGCGAGCGCCTCGAACGGCACCATGAAGGCCAGCACGACCAGGGCGAAGACGAACCCGCGGCCCCGGAAGCGGAACGCCGTCAGCCCGTACGCCGCCATGGCGGATATCAGCACGCCGACGGCAACCGTGGCGCCGGCCACGATCAGGGAGTTGAGAATGGCGCGCCCCAGCGTGCCGTCGGCGACCGCCGCCACGTTCTCGGCGGTGACCGCGTCGGGGATGAACGTGCGCCAGTTCAGGCCCCGGAAGGACCGGAACACGGCGTTGCCGGGGCGGAGCCCGGAGGCCACGGTCCAGGCCAGCGGGGCCAGCCACAGGATCGCGCCCACCGCCACGAGCACCGCCAGGGGCATCCGGACCCAGCGCGGCATGTCAAGACGCATGGCGGACCTGATCCCTCGGGCCGCTCATCAGCCGGAACTGCACGGCCACGATGACCGCCACCAGCGCCACGAGAACGGTGATCTGGGCGAACGCCGGACCGGGGTCGTTGAAGACGAAGGCCTGTGTGTACGCCTCGTACATCACCAGGTTCGTGCTGCCGGCGGGGCCGCCGCGGGTGAGGACCTGCACGGGCACGAACAGCAGGAAGTTGGCCACGGTGGCGGCGACGAGCACGAAGCTCAACTGCCGGCGGACCATCGGCGTCACGATCACCACGAGCCGCCGCCACCAGCCGGCGCCGTCGATGGCGGCGGCCTCGACCATCTCGGCGGGCACGTTCTTGATGCCGGCGATGAGGAACATCATCCAGTAGCCGACCCCGATCCAGCTGGCGATGACCATGATCACGTACAGGGCCTGGCCCGGAGACGTCAGGAAGGGCTGGTCGGGCAGGCCCACGACGCCCAGCAGGCTGTTCACGATCCCGTCGCCGGGGCGGAACCAGATGCCCCAGACGACCGTCGACACCGCCGGCGGGACCGCCATCGGCAGGAAGATCATCGTGCGCCACAACCCGACGGCGGGAAGCCGCTGGGAGAGCACCACCGCCAAGGCGTAGGAGACCAGCACCTGCGCCGGGTTGATGATGACGTTGAAGACGACCGTCGTCACGACGGCCTCCCGGAACGTGTCCGCCCCCAGTTCGGCGTAGTTGGCGAGGCTCCAGGCCCCGCCGTCGCGCAGGCTGGCGATGAGCGTGTCGACCGCCGGGGCCAGACGGGTCAGGATCAGCGTCGCCAGCGCGGGCGCCAGGAAGACCGCGGCGACCGCGCCGCCCGAGCGCGGGCGGCGCCGCTTCGGCAGCGACACCGCCTGCGCAGGAGGCTGGGTCATCTGGATCCGGTTCTGCTCGCGGGTCGGGGTCACCCGGGCTCAGGCGCCATCCCGCGAGTCGGCGCGGCCGGGTCGTTCCCGGTGGTCGGGGTCATCAGCCGCTCGGGAGTTGGGCCTCCAAGTCGGACTGGGCGCGCTCCAGCGTCTCGCGCACGTCGAGACCGTTGCGGATGTCCTCGAAGGCCCGGCCCAGGATCTCCTCGAACTGGATGTAGCCGATGCTGCGCGGCCGCACCACGGAGGTGTTGGCCAACTCGTACTCCACCAGTTCGCCGGCCGTGGTGCCGCCCTCGCCGCGGTCCCAGGGCGGGGAGACGATGAAGGCCGGCAGGGCGCCGGTCAGCGCCGGCGGGGCGACGTCCACCGTCAGGAACACGTTCGTGCCCACCGGCGAGGTCGTTACCCACTTGGCGAAGGTGGTCGCCGCCTCGGTGTTCGGGCTGTTGGGGTTCACGCCGAGCGACAGGGCGCCCGTCGGCGTGACCGGGTCGTGACCCTCGAAATACGGGTGAGGCGCGAAGCCCAGGTCGAAGTCGAGGGGCCAGAACAACTCGAAGATGCCGCCCCAGTGGGTCCCGCCGAGATAGAAGGCGACCTCGCCGGCCGCGAAGGCGTTGGGAGTCTCCTCCGGCGGCATGCCGCGTGGCGCCACGCCGTCGTCGGCGAACAGGCCGGCGTAGAACTCCATCGCCTCGATCCAGCCGTCATTCACCAGGTCGGGCTGCAGGTTGCCCGGACCGGTCAATCCGGGGCCCCCGCCGAGCGACTCGATCAGCGGCTGCAGCTGGTAGAAGCGGCTCACCTGGTCGAACTGGAAGCCGTTGGTTGCGCCGCCCTCCTGGGCCTGGCGCGCCAAGTCGATGACCTCGTCCCAGGTCATGCGATCGTCGGGCGACGTGGATGGGTAGGGAATCCCGGCCTGGTCCAGCAGCGTCTTGTTGTAGTAGAGGATCTGCGTCGAGGTGTTGAGCGGCAGCGCCATCAGCCTGCCGTCCACGGTGGAGGCCGTCAGCGCGGTGTCCACCCAGTCGTTCTTGGCGTCGCCGACGGCATCGGAGACGTCGAGCAGGAACCCCTGGTTGTCCAGCGCCGCAACCCGTGGCTGGTCGGCGATGTAGACGTCCGGGCTCTCGCCGCCGTCCGACAGGCGGCTCTGGATGACCTGGTTCAGTTCCCCGAACGGCACGGACTGGTATTCCACGGTGATGCCGGGGTTCTCCGCCTCGAACGCCTCGATCAGCGGTGCCACCCCCTCGGGGCCGTAGAAGCCCAGGAACGAGATCGTCACCGGCTCGGCGGCCGCGGGCTCGGGCGGCGGGGGCGGCGGCGGCTCTGCCGCGG
>CAZTZI010000212.1:0-7658 GCA_964618115.1 uncultured Acidimicrobiales bacterium | reverse complement strand
GCCCATGGCCACCTGGTTGATGTCCAGGCCCTGGGCCTGCACCAGCTCGGCGGTCACCCGACCGTTGATGGCCGCCGCGGCGACCTCCTGCAGGGCGAAGAAAGCGAAGCGGTTCGACGCCTCGATGTCGGTGTTGTAGGTGAACACCGGGACGCCCGCGGCGATGTAGTCGTTCACCAGGTCCACCAGACCTTCCGGTGGATGGGACTGCAACGCCAGGCAATCCACGTCGCCGGCGGCCAGCCGGGCCTCCAGCATCGCCACGTGATCCACCACGCTCGGCTGCGCCGGACCCACCAGCGAGCAGTTCACGTCGATGCGGCTCTGCGCCGCCTCACACGCCCGCTCCATGCCCGTGCGCACCGCAGCGCCGAAAATCGGAATCGCCGTACCGCTCACACCAACAACGATGTTCAACTCCTCACCGGCGGCCGCCTTCCCAGCCGTATCGGCGTTGAGCGTGAAGGTGCCCCAATCGAAATCATGACTGAAGCCCTCCGCCACCGCTGCCGGCGGCGCCGGTGGGGGCTCGGGCGCCTCAGGCGGCGCTTCGGGTGCGTCCGCCGGAGCCGCGGGTGCGTCCGCGGGCGGCGGAGTCGTTGTCGGCTCGTCCTCGTCGTCGCCGCAGGCGGCCACGACGAGCGTGAATGCGGTGAAGACGGCGATCCAGCGGCTGGCGCGTCGATATCTGTAGGACATGTGTGATCCCCCCTTGATCGTGCGGGTCTCGTGACTACCGCACATGTTCTTGCACGTCAGAACTGCGGGCAGCGCCGCCCGCTGCCGCGGAGGCTAAACGGGCGGTCAATGCATGTCAACAGTGTTGACCGCCGTGCGCCGCCGTGGTGCACCCACTGCCGCCGTTCGGGGGATCCGCCTGTGGGAGTAATGTTCCCGGTCGCCGTAGCATCACAGGACGACAGCATCACGGGACAACACGGACCACACCGAGATGTGGTTTGCCCGGTGCCCCGGACCATGGTTCCGTCCGGACGGACCGAGGGTGGCAATCGGGAGAGGAGACGAGTTTGCCTGCTGCAGACGTCGATCAAGCCGTCGCTTCCCTGGACAGCGCTCGTCGGGCACTCGTGTTACTCGCCGCGCTCCTCTACCCCCTCTCCGATGAACGCGCCGCGTTGGACAACACTGACGCCGAGGGTTATCTCGACGCCGTTGCGGCACGCATGCACGGGGTGTGCGGGCAGTCGCGGGCGGTTCTGGAGAACTCCCTGAAGACGCTCGCCGCCGATGGGGACGAGAAGAAGCGTCGGCGCCGCCGCCGGGACCCCCAACCGCTTCCGGATCTCCCTGAACGCTTGCAGGCCGACATCGAGCGGATCTTCGAGGAGTGCGAGGTTCCCGATGCCCTGCTGTGGGCGCGTCAGGGGGGCGGTAAGGATCGCGATCCCGGCATGGCTCTGGAGGAACTCGTTCCGTTCGCGGCCCGGATCGCGGCAGCCGCCGTGCGCCTGGCCGCACTGGCGGCCGACCGCATCGATCCGTCCTCGGGGCAATCGGTCGAGATGACCGCGACCGGCGGAGGCAACGGGAATCAGAGGGCTGCAGCGGTCGCGAGCGGGACCGGCCGCGCCGCCCGGCGAATCGCGCTGGTGCTCGACGAGTGGGACATGCTTGCCGGCACTCCCACGGCGATCATCGGCTGCCCACCACCGCCGGGAACGGCTGCCGGAGGCGAGGGCGCGGCGTCCAAGGGGCCGAACGAGGGACGCCGGTCTCTGGGCGTGGCGGCCGCCCTCGGTGCCGGCAGCGGGTCGACCGGCGGTACGGCCGGCGTCTCGGCGTTGCGCCGGAACCGCACCGGCTCGGTCTGGTCGGCCGGCGGGGCGGTTCAGCGGGACTGAGGGGGCCGGGGAGGCTTCGAACCCCCGGAGGCGTCGCCCGGATCGGGACGCGGTATCGGTCTGCTGGAGGACGGCGATAAATTCGAAGCGTGGGCGGAAGCCACGAGCCCGGAAGCGACGGCGGGCTGCGCACGCTGGCACTGCGTGATCGCCATGAGGCGGCCGGTGCCCGCTTCGCACCTTTTGCCGGCTGGGAGATGCCGCTGCAGTACACCGGCACCGTGCGCGAGCACGAGGCGGTGCGTCAGCGGGCGGGCGTCTTCGACGTGTCGCACCTGGGGCGGGCCTGGCTGGGCGGCTCGCGGGCGGCGGCGCTGCTTCGTTCGGTGACCACCTTCGACGTGACGACGCTGGAGGTCGGCAAGGCGCACTACTCGCTCTACTGCAACAGCTCCGGCGGCATCGACGACGACGTGTTCGTCTACCACCTGCCGGGCGAGCGCTGGCTGGTCGTCCACAACGCCGCCAACGCCGAGGGTGACTTCCAGCGCCTGCGCTCGGTGGCGGACGACGCCTCCGACGTCACCGGCCGCACGGTGATGCTCGCCGTGCAGGGACCCGCGGCGATCGGCCTGCTCAGTGGCGTCCTCGGTGAGGGCCTCGCCGCGCTCGAACCGCGCGAGTGCGTGGAGTTGGACTGGGGTGGCGCGCCGGTGCTCTTCGCCCGGACCGGCTACACCGGCGAGGACGGCGGCGAGTGCATCGTCGGCGCCGAGCGCGCCGGGGAACTGTGGGACACGCTGCTCGCCGGCGGTGCGGTGCCCGCCGGCCTCGGCGCACGCGACACGCTGCGGCTCGAGGCGGCGCTGCCGCTGCACGGCAACGACATCGACGCCACCACGCACCCCTACGAGGCCGGGTTGGGATTCGCCGTGAGCCTCGCCGACGGGGCACAGTTCACGGGCCGGGAGGCGCTCGTCGAGGCCAGGGCCGCGGCCCGCACGCGGCGTCTGTGCCATCTGGCGGCGCGAGGTCGCGGCGTGCCGCGAGCCGGCCACGCGGTGTGCGTGCCCGGCGGCGAGGTGGTTGCGCGGCTCACCAGCGGGGGGTTCAGCCCCACCTTGGGCCTCGGCATCGGCATGGCCTACCTTCCAGCCCTGCTTGCGAGCCCCGGCGTCACACTCGAAGTCGATGTGCGCGGCCGCGCTCTCCCCGTCGAGGTCGTGCGCCGCCCGTTCTACCGGAAAGCGAGGAACCCGTGACCACGGACAGCGGCACCCCTGACAGCCTTCTCTATGCGCCCAGCCACGAGTGGCTGCGCCGCGACGGCGAGAGCCCCGGCGAGGCTGTGATCGGCATCACGGACTTCGCCCAGGATCAGCTCGGCGACGTGGTCTATGTCGATCTTCCCGAGCCGGGGACCCGGTTGAGTGCCGGTGAGGTCTTCGGCGAGATCGAATCCACCAAGACCGTCGCCGAGCTCTACGCGCCGGTCGGCGGCGAGGTGACCGCCACGAACGAGAGGCTCACCGATGCCCCGGAACTGGTCAACTCCTCGCCCTACGGCGAAGGGTGGCTGATCCGCGTGCGCATCGCGGACGGCGCCTCGCTGGAGGACCTGCTCGACGCCACCGCCTACCGGGCGGTACTTGCCGAGAGCTGATGGTGGTGCCCTCGCCGCTCGGCGGTTCGCCCCATCCGTACGTCCCGGCCACGGAGGCCGACCGCGCCCGGATGCTGGAGCGGGTCGGCGTCGCCGACATCGACGCACTCTTCGCCGACCTGCCCGCGGCCATGGTGGATCCGCCGATTCACCTTCCACCCGCCCTCACCGAGCCGGAACTGGTCGCGCTGCTGACCGAGCGCGCCGCTTCCAACGTCGCCCCGGCGCGGCCGGACTTCCTCGGCGCCGGCGCCTACCGGCACGCCATCCCCGCCGTCACCTCCCACCTCACCTCCCGCTCCGAGTTCGTCACCGCCTACACGCCGTACCAGCCGGAGATCAGCCAGGGGACGCTGCAGTCGGCATTCGAGTACCAGTCGGTGGTGTGCGAACTCACCGGCATGGACGTCTCGAACACCGGTCTGTACGACGGGGCCAGCGCAACCGCCGAGGCCTGCCTCCTAGCCGCCCGGGTCACGAAGCGCAAGGCGATCGCGCTGCTCGAACCGATCCATCCTGGAACCGCCGACGTCGTGAGGACCTACGCCCGCGGCGCGGGCCTGCGTGTCGACATGCTGCAGTCCGGGGAGGCGGCGACGCCCGAGCACGCCTGCGTCGTGGTCCAGCAGCCTGACTTCCTGGGCGCAATCGTGGACCTCGAGCCGCTGGCGGAGGCACTGCACGCTGATGGTGTGCTGCTGGTGGCCGTCGCCGATCCGTTCGCCCTGGGGCTGCTGCGGGCGCCGGGCGAGGCGGGCTCGGACATCGTCACGGGCGAGGGGCGCGACCTGGCGGGGCCGCCGCACTTCGGCGGGCCGTCGCTCGGCCTGTTCGCGGCGCGCTCGGTGTTCCTGCGGCAGATGCCCGGCCGCATCGTCGGGCGCACCCGGGAGCTGCACGCGCCGGCGAACGGCGATGGCGGGCCGCGCACCGGTTACGTGCTCACCCTGCAGGCCCGCGAACAGTTCATCCGGCGCGAGCGGGCCACCTCGAACGTCTCGACGGCGCAGTCGCTGATCGCGCTGGCCTTCACGATCACCACCCAGGCGCTCGGCCCGCACGGGCTGCGCGAGGCTGCCGAGTTGAGCTACCAGCGCGCCCACGACGCGGCGCGGCGCATTGCCGCTCTGGACGGCTACGAGACGCCCGAGCGCGGGCCGTGGTTCTCGGAGTTCCTCGTGCGCGGCCCGGTGCCTGCCGCCGACCTGGCCGCCGCGCTCAGGACGCGGGGAATCGGCCCCGGTCTCGACGTTTCGGACAGACCCGAGCCCGAGGCGCGCCAGGCCCTGCTCTTCTCGGTGACCGAGGCCACGCCCGCGGCACATATCGAGGCGCTGATCGAGGCGCTGGCGGAGATCGGGGGCGAGGCGTGAGCGCGCCCCGGCCCGGTGCCGACGACTTCGGTGCGCGCCTGAGCTTCGATCGGGGAGTGTCCGGTCGGCGGGCGGTCGACGTTCCCCGCTGGGAGGGTGAGCCGACGCCACTGCCCGACACCGGGCTGCTGCGGGACTCGGTGCGGCTGCCGGAACTGAGCCAGGGCGAGCTGGTGCGCTACTACACCGAACTCTCGGCGAGGAACTACGGCATCGACTCCGGCACCTACCCGCTGGGCTCGTGCACCATGAAGTACAACCCGAAGGTCGACGACCTCGTGGCGTCGCTTCCGGGACTGGCCGAGGCGCATCCCCAGGCGCCGGCCGGCGAGGTCCAGGGCACCTTGCGCACGCTGGCGGAGTTGAGTCGCGGCCTCGGCGAGATCACCGGTCTGGGCGCGGTCAGCCTCGCCCCGGCCGCCGGAGCGCAGGGTGAGCTGGCCGGGGTGTTGATGATCACCCGTGCCCTGGAGGATCGCGGCGAGCTGGCGCAGCGGCGGCGCATCCTGGTTCCGGACTCGGCGCACGGCACGAACCCGGCCACCGCCGCCATGGCCGGCTACACGGTCACGCAGATCCCGACGGCTGCCGACGGTTCGCTGGACCGCGCCACCATCGAGCGCGAGCTGGATGACACGGTGGCTGCCGTCATGGTCACCGTGCCGAACACGCTGGGCCTGTGGGAGCGCGGCATCGAGGAGGTGGCGGGCCTGATCCACGACGCCGGCGCCTATCTCTACGGCGACGGCGCCAACCTCAACGCCATCATGGGGCGGGTGCGCTACGGCGACCTGGGGTTCGACGTGGTGCATCTGAACCTGCACAAGAGTTTCAGCACGCCCCACGGCGGCGGCGGTCCCGGTGCGGGGCCGGTGTGCTGCAGCGAGGAGCTGGCGTCCTACCTCCCGACGCCGGTGGTGACCGAGGGGAGCGACGGCGTCGTGCGCCTCGTCGAGCCCGAGCGCAGCATCGGGCGACTCCAGCAGTTCGGTGGCAACGTCGGCGTCCTGATCCGCGCCTACGCCTACATGCGCGCCCTCGGCCTCGACGGCCTGCGCGCCGTGAGCGGTCAGGCCGTGCTCAACGCCAACTACCTGCGTGTGCTGCTGGATGGCCACTACGACCTGCCTTACGACCGGCCCGTGCTGCACGAGGTCGTCTTCTCGGGCTCACGCCAGCGCCGCTCCCACGGCGTGCCCACCTACGACATCGCCAAGCGCCTCATCGACCACGGCTTCCACCCGCCCACCGTCTACTTCCCGCTGATCGTCGAGGAAGCACTCATGATCGAGCCGACCGAGACGGAGCCTCCCGAGGCGATCGAAGCCCTGGCAGCGGCGATGATCGCCATCGCCGCCGAGGCCGAGAGCGACCCGGAGACGCTCCACGGCGCTCCCTGGACCGCACCCATCGGCCGGCTCGACGAGGCCACCGCGGCGCGCCGACCGGTCCTCCGCTGGCAGCCCGACACCACCGGTGGCTCGTAGAGGACCGACTTGTCGCCGGGACGAGGGCTCGGCGGAACCGACGGCGGAACGGTGGTGGGCCGGGGAGGATTCGAACCTCCGAAGGCGTCGCCGGCAGGTTTACAGCCTGCTCCCTTTGTCCGCTCGGGCACCGACCCAGCAGACGGCCACGATAGTGCCGGTCGCCGGAAACAGGACCTGTCGGCTGCGACGGTGTCAGGTCGGATTGGTACTGTCCTCCTATGAGCGCAGCAGTCCTCGACATGCCCGGCGACGTGCGCACCCGGCTCATCCGGGTGGCGCTGGGGGACGAACCGGCCGATGTCGTGGTGACGGGAGCGCGGGTCGTGAACGTCTTCACCCGCGAGATCGTGAGCGCGGACGTGGTGGTGGCCGCCGGTCGGATCGCCGCCGTCGGCGACAGCGGTCGGCAACTGGTCGGTCCCGACACCGAGATCATCGACGCCGGCGGGCGGTTCGCGGCCCCGGGTCTGATCGACCCGCACATGCACCTCGAGAGTTCCAACATCACCGTCACCGAGTTGGCCCGTGCCATCGTGCCCCGCGGGGTGCTCTCGGTCTGCGAGGACCCCCACGAGATCGCCAACGTGCTGGGTGTGGCGGGCATCGACCTGCTCACCGCCGAAGCCGCCCGCCTGCCGCTGAACATGTTCCTGCGGGTCCCCGGACGAGTGCCCGCCATGCCGGATGACCGGGAGACCTCGGGGCACGCCATGGATCTCGCCGAGACGCTGGCGATGCTGGACCGGCCCGAGGCGGTCTGCATCGGCGGCGACATCAACCCGGCGTTGCTGCTGGGCGCCGACCGGGCGCAACTGCAGAAGATCGAGGCCACGATCGAGCGTGGCAAGACCGTGGGTGGCCAGCTCCCGGGCTTCACCGGCGCCGTCCTGGACGCCACCCTGGTGGCCGGCGTGGAGGACACCCACGTGGCGGAGTCGCCCGCAGAGGTCACCGAGCAGCTCCGCAAGGGTGCGCGTGTCCTGCTGACGCCGCGTATCGACCGGCTGCCCGCATCCGAATGGCCCGAGATCGTCGCCGCCACCGAGCGCCTCGGGCTGGACACCCGGCGCCTGGTGCTCTGCACCGACGACATCCACCCGAACATCCTCATGAGCGAGGGCCACCTCGACCAGCGGGTGCGCCTGGCCATCGAGGCGGGATTCGATCCGGTGACCGCCGTGCAGATGGCGACCCTCAACGCCGCCGAGCTGATGCGCGTCGACCGGCATCTCGGCAGCGTGGCGCCCGGCCGCTTCGCCGACATGGTGCTGCTGGACCGCCTGGAGGACTTCGCGCCCTCGACGGTGCTGTACCGGGGCGAGGTGGTCGC
>CAZTZI010000211.1:0-3570 GCA_964618115.1 uncultured Acidimicrobiales bacterium | reverse complement strand
CACCTCGCACTGGTTGACCACCAGCTCACCAAGCCCCTCGTCGTGGAGGAACTCCTCGAACTCCGAGACTTCGTCCCGGAATCGCTCCCGGATCCGTTCGTACCGCGGATAGGCATCGCCCCGGCCCACCTTGCGCCAATTGTGAATGAAGCGGTCCTGCTGCACCTGCACCAGTTCCGTCTTCGCCTCGTTCACGAACCAGACGCGCGGAGCAGGCGGCTTGTCCTCGAAAGCCACCTCCACCCGGGGCGGTGACGGCGGATCGAAGCTCTCCAAGGCTGGGGTCAGCGGCGGGTGCTCCTCGATCAGCGGCAACCGATCGCGGTACGTCCGCCAGAGCAGGCCGACGTGAGCGGTCGTCAGGTTGGGCAGTGCTCTGAACTGGAGGGACAGAACAACTTCCGCTACGGGTGGCTTCGCGAAATCGGGGAGGTCCGCAGGCCGGCTTGAACTCACGGAGTCGTCTTGGCTCTTGACTAGTCTATCGGACGGTCACCGGAGAAATCCATCTCCGCACGTCTCGCCCATCAGCTCGCCGCGCGCCACTACGGGCACGCCTCACCCGGCGGCAACTTCACCAGGTGCAGCGCACCGGATACTGCGTGATCAGCCGATCGGGCGTGACCAGCGTCAACCCGTGCTCGATGCCCTGACACATCAGGATGCGGTCGAACGGGTCGCCGTGCAACGGCGGCAGGCGCCCCAGGTGCAGCGTGCTCGCCTCGTCCACCGGAAGGCTGGCAAACCGGTGGCGCTCCCGCTCGCGCGGGACGAAACGCTCCGGCGGGTCCGGCAGCGGCATCCGGCCAAGCGCGTGCTTCACGGCGATTTCCCAGGACGAGACCGCGCTCAGCCACACCTGGTTGGCGGGATCCGCGATCAGCGCCCGCACGCGATCGGGAACCTCGTCGGAACCCTGCGCCCACCAGAGGAACGTGCACGTGTCGAGCAGCAGCCTCACCGTGGACCGCCTTCGAATCCCTCGATGATCTCTTCGGGCAGCGGCTCGAAGAACGAGTCCGGCACCGAGAACGTCCCCCGCGCCAGCCCGAAGGGGCGCGGGGCGGTCTTGGTACGCGGCAGCGGCCGGATCTCCGCGATCGGCCGGTTGCGCCGGCAAAGCACGATGGTCTCGCCGGCCTCGAGGCGGGCCAGATAGCGGGAGAGATGCGTCTTGGCCTCGTGGATGTTCAGGCGGATCATGTTCAATCATGATCCATGAGTGAACCAGGTTTCAACTCCGGTTCATGATCCATACCAACCGATCGGAGCGTCCTCGACGAGCCGCCGCGGCGGGTTCGGTGCGACCACGCCCCGGACCGGGTGATTTGGCTTGCACAGGACCGGCCGGAGTCCTACTATGCCTTTTTTGAGGACATGCCCATGAGGAACACACGATTCGGCGCTCTGACTCCGCTCGCCGTGCTCGCGATCGGGCTCGGCGGGTACCTCTCCATCGGCGTCGCGGCCGCGTCGGCGCAGGAGCCGTCGCAGCTCGAGTTCCACCGTGACATCCGGCCGATTCTCGCCGAGTCGTGCCTGCTGTGCCACGGGCCCAACGACGCCATCCGGCAGGCCGACCTGCGGTTCGACACCGACGACTTCCTCGACAGGGTCGTCGTGCCGGGCGACGCGGAGGCCAGCCCGCTGTACGAGCGGCTGACCACCGGGGACCCGATCCGGAAGATGCCGCCGGCCGGCATGTCGCTGAGCGACGAGCAGATCGACCTCGTCCGGCAGTGGATCGACGGCGGCGCGGAAATGGGAACCGCGCTGGCCGACGCCGACGTGCCGGCGATACCCCAGCGGACCGTGGACTTCGCCCGCGAGGTCCGGCCGATCCTCTCCGAGAACTGCTTCACGTGCCACGGGCCGGACGCGGAGGCGCGGCAGCGCGGGCTGCGGCTGGACGTGGCGGAAGGGCCCTTCTCGGATCGCGGCGAGTTCGGCGGACCGGTCATCACTCCGGGCAACGCCGACGAGAGCCTGCTGATCCACCGGGTGAGCGCCGAAGACGCCCGCGTGCGGATGCCCTACCGGCTGGGCCTGAATACCCCGGTCATGCCGGGCACCGACGAGGACGCCCTCGATCCCGGCGAGATCGAGACCCTGCGGCTGTGGATCGATCAGGGGGCCGAGTGGCAGTCGCACTGGGCGTTCATCCCGCCCGAGCGGCCGTCGGTGCCGCCGGTGGCCGGCGCCGAATGGGTACGCAACCCGATCGACAACTTCGTCAAGGCGCGCCTGGAGCAGGAAGGCAGGGAGCCCTCGCCCGAGGCCGACATCCTCACGCTGCTGCGCCGCGTCACGTTCGATCTGACCGGGCTGCCGCCGACCGACGGCGATATCGCCGCCGTCCTCAGCGACGACTCGCCCGACGCCTTCGAGCGGCACGTCGACCGCATGCTCGAGTCGGAGGGTTACGGCGAGCGGATGGCCGCCGAGTGGCTCGACGGGGCCCGCTACGCCGACTCCAGCGGGTATCAGACCGACGCCCCGCGACAGATGTGGCGCTACCGCGACTGGGTGATCAACGCCTACAACGAGAACATGCCGTTCGATCAGTTCACCATCGAGCAGATCGCCGGCGACATGCTCCCCGACGCCACCCTCGAGCAGAGAATCGCGACCGCCTTCAACCGCAACCACGGCCAGAACGGCGAGGGCGGCATCGTCCCCGAGGAGTTCCTGGTCGAGAACGTGGTCGATCGCGTGTCGACGACAGGCACCGTGTGGATGGGGCTGACGCTGGGGTGCGCGCGCTGCCACGACCACAAGTTCGACCCGATCTCGCAGAAGGAGTTCTACGAGATCTACGCCTACTTCAACAACATCCCCGAGCGCGGCAACCTGCGCGGCCTCGGCGCGAAGGCGTTCAAGTACTTCAACTCGCCGCCGCTCGTCACCGCGCCGACCGACGGGGACTTCGCCAAGCTGGCCGAGCTCGACGAGAAGCTGACCGCCGCGCGGGAGGAGTTCGCGAGCCTCGAGACCGAGTCGGCCGACGCGCGGGCCGAGTGGGAGAGCTCGCTGGCGGGAGCCTGGCCGGTCGACTGGGTCCTGCGCGACAAGCTCCTGGTCCATCACCCGCTCGACGGCGACATCGGCGGCACCTACAGCGGCGAGTCGGTGATCCCCCACCAGGGAGTGACCTCCCACCTGCGGACGCCCAGGGCGCCGGTGAGCTACAACTTCCCGATCAACGTGACGCTGGAGGACGGCCTGCCGCGTTTCGCTCCCGGCCGGGTGGGCGAGGCGATGAGCTTCGACGGCAAGCGCTTCATCAACGCCGGCGACATCGCCAACTTCACCTACGCCGAGCCGTTCACGCTGGCCGCCTGGATCTATCCGACCGCGGCCGACGGCGTCATCGTGTCGCGCGCGCTGGCCGGCGACCAGGGCGAGCAGGGATGGGGCCTGTATCTCCTGGAAGGGAAGCTGGAGGTCAACCTGTCGCAGCGCTACGCGGACGACGGGCTGCGGATCGAATCCAGGGACGTGCTGCCGCTCAACGAATGGCAGCACGTCCCTGGATTCGATCCGCAGCCCGTCGTCCGCGTAGCGCTGCGA
>CAZTZI010000210.1:0-5196 GCA_964618115.1 uncultured Acidimicrobiales bacterium | reverse complement strand
CCCGGCCAGTACTACCCGTTCCACCTGGAGGAGGAGCTGGGCCTGGACGACTGCGTCCACGGCGTGAAGGGCTGCACCTCCTGCACCCGGGCCTGCCCCCGCTTCCGGGCCTGGGAGCCCGAGGCCGACGAGCACCTCTTCGGGCGGCGCCGCAACGACGACGAGATGTCGGGGGTGTACAAGGACATCATCCTCACCCGCGCCAGCGACGACTTCGTCTACGACGTCGGCCAGGACGGCGGGCTGGTGTCGGCCATCCTCATCTGGTGCCTGGAGAACGGCATCATCGACGGCGCCCTGGTGTCGCACCTGGAGGGCGAGGCCGCTGGCTGGAAGGCCATCCCCGGCGTGGCCACCAATCGCGACGAGGTGCTGGCCGCCGCCGGCAGCCGCTACACCTACTCGGCCAACACCATGGCCTACCCCGAGGCCATGGAGCGGAGGCTGAAACAGCTCGCGCTGGTGGGCATGAGCTGCCAGACCTCCATCGGGCCGGTCATGTGGCACCGCAAGGTGGGCAAGGTGGGCCGGCCGATCAAGCTGAACATCGGCCTGCTGTGCTCCAAGAGCTTCGACGACTCGCTGTTCGACGAGCTGTTCCGGATCAAGTACGGGCTGCGCAAGGAAGACATCAAGAAGATGAACATCAAGGGCGTCTTCCAGGTGTGGATGCACAACGGCGACTACCACGAGATCAGCCTGAAGGAGTGCCACGCCTGGACCCGCGAGGGCTGCCTGCACTGCCCCGACTTCGCCGCCGAGCACGCCGACATCTCCACCGGCGGCATCGGCGACGTGAGCGACTGGACCCTCACGGTGGTGCGCACGCCGCTGGGGCGGGAGATCATCGTGCGGATGCTGCAGGAGGGGGTGATCGAGGGGCGCCCCGGCGACTCCGATCCCGGTGCCATCGCGCTCATGCACAAACTCTCGGCCAAGAGCCGCCGGCGCTGGCCCGACTGGGCCGCCCCCGAAGCCCGCCTGGGTCTGCCCTCGCGCCGCTGACCTCGTCGGTGCCAGAGACTCCGAGCGCCCCTCTTGGGGGCTGGGGTCAGCTGCGGCCGTGTTCGGCTCTGCAGTCGGCGAAGATCGCCGTCAGGGCTGCGCCGGTGGAGTCCGCCTCCTCGGCGCGGATCTTGTCGGCGTCGTCCTTGACGTCGTCGTCGAGCTGCTTGAAGTCGTCGAAGCTGATCTCGGTGATCAAGCGGTTCCAGGCGCAGCCGCAGTACTTCGGCGCCACCGGCCTGATGGCGGGGTCGGCCTCGGCCGCCACCTCGCAGCCCCTCATGAAGTTGTCCTCGACCGTGTCGTCGTAGGAGGTCGGCTCGCCTTCGTCGCCGCAGGCGGACACCAGCAGCACGACCGCGGCGCAGGCCGCCAACAGCAGAAACCGGGACCGGCGCCGGCTTCGAGGCGAATCACCCATGACCGGCGCAGGCTACCCGGCGAGGCAGCGGGCCCGGTCGAAGACGGCGTCCAGCATCTCCTCGGTGAGCCGGCCGGTGAAGGTGTTCTGCTGGCTCACGTGGTAGCAGCACAGCAGGGTGCGGTCGCTGGGCAGGTCGACCTCCAGCCCGTGGGCGAAACGCGGTCGGGGCCGCAGGTTCCAGTGCCGCGCCACCGCGCCGCACGCCAGGCCGCCCAGGGCGACCACCACCCGCACATCCGCCAGCGCCGCCAACTCGGCCTCGAAGAACCCGCGGCAGGCGGCGAACTCCTCGCCGGTGGGCTTGTTGGCCGGCGGCGCGCACTTCACCGGCGAGGTGACCCAGGCGCCGGTGAGGCGCAGCCCGTCGGCGGCGTGGACGGCCTCGGGCTGGTTGGCGAAGCCGGCCCGCCACAGCGCCCGGTAGAGCCACTCGCCGGAACGGTCGCCGGTGAACATGCGCCCGGTGCGGTTGGCCCCGTGGGCGGCCGGGGCCAGGCCCACCACCAGCAGGCGGGCCTCGGGGTCGCCGAAGCCCGGCACCGGCCGGCCCCAGTAGTCGTCATCGGCGAAGGCGGCCCGCTTCGTGCGCGCCACCTCCTCCCGCCACGCCACCAGCCGAGGGCACGCCCGGCACGCCACCACCTCGGACTCCAGCGCCCCCAGGCGTTCAGCCGCCGAGACCTGTGCCCCGGCAGCGGTCCCGCCAAGCACATCCTCGGAGCCTCGGTGCCTGCGCCCCGTCGCGCCACCGGAGGACCTCATGTCCCGGACGCTAACCGGCCCCGTCCGGGGGATGTGGCGCTCCCGGCGACCGGGCCATCCCGAACCTCCCACTGTCCCATAGCTGTCACACCCCTGTAGCTATCATCGCCGCATGGGGTCGGACACCGTCGGGCAGGCACCCCCGCCACCGCCTGACGATCGGGATGAGGCGCTGAGCCGAGTCCTCGACGAGGGGGTGGTTTGGGGTGACGCGGCGCAATGGCTGCAGCGCCTTCCGCCGGAGTCGGTGGATCTGTTCTTCACGTCGCCTCCGTATGCGGATGCACGGGCATACTCGAGAATCCACCCCGACAACTACGTCGAGTGGTTCCTGCCCTTCGCTGCGGCGATGCTCGAAGCAACAAGCCCGACCGGATCGTTCGTGCTGAACATCAAGAACCGGGTGGCGAAATCGGGAGAACTGCGGGGCCAGCGTCACCCGTACGTCTACGAATTGGTGCTCGCCATGCAACGGATGGGTTGGCGTTGGATCGAGACGTACGTCTGGGCCAAACCGAACGCCATTCCCGGCCGGTTCGGGCCACGGACAAAGGACAGCTTCGAGTACGTGTACCACTTCGCCAAGGGGTCCAAGCCGTTCGTCGACCTCGACGCGGTGCGAGTCCCCTACAAGGCGGATCCGGCAGAGATCGCCAGGCGGCTCGGCGACCCCAATGGTCGAAGGAACACCGATGCCGGGTTCGGTCGGGATAGGACCAAGACCTACGGCTGCGGCGGCGCCGATCCGGGCAACGTCATCGCCGTCAGCCAGAGTTACAACCAGCACCACGGTCCGGCAGGGCGCCATACCGCCGTCATGCCCGAGGGTCTCGCGGAGTTCTTCGTGAAGCTGGCCTGCCCACCGGGCGGGGTTGTCGTGGATCCGTTTGCAGGTTCGGGCACCACGATGGCCGCGGCGCGCCGCCACGGACGGCGGGCCGGCGGAATCGAGTTGCTCGACGAATACGTAGCCGTGGCAACCGAACGACTCGCCGGAGACTACGTCCAGGAGGAGTTGGGGCTGCTCCGTGTCGCTTTCTGACTCGGAGCGCGCCGCCCTGTGCGGCGCGGGCACAACTCCCGATCCCGTCGTCCGCCGCCGAGCCGTCGCCATCACCCTCAGTAAGTCAGGCACCGACCTGACCGACGCCCGCGATCTCTTGGCCGCAGGCTTCACGGCCGCCACACAGCCCTCGTTCCAATACATCCCCCGAGGCGACTCGATGGCCGGCGAGGAGGAGTTCGACACCGCGTACGCGGAACTGGCCGTCTGCACAGAGAACTTCTGCGATGTCAACAGTGAATCGCTGGCCGCTGCGCTGACATCGAATCCCGCAACTCTGGCGCCACTGCGAATGATCCTCGGGCTGACCTACAACGAGCTGGCATGGTCGATGAAGCAGGTCCGACCGGAATCGAAGACCTCCGGCGGAACACTCAAGAACTTCGAGCGAAATCCCGCACAGCCGTCAGATGCACGAGCCGAGATGATCGAGACGATTGTCGCGGCGGTGCTGGCGGTCGTCGACAGGAGCATCCTCCAGATTCCCGAGTCAGCCCGGAAGCACTTTCACTCGAAGCTGGACAAGCGGGATACCCGCGAGGGGTGGCGAACGGTTGCCGAGGACGCCCGCGGGGTTCCGTACTCGGCCCTCCTCTACCAGCGATACGTCGGCGGTGTCTGGCGGCAGATCCAGGACGCCTACTCCGAAGTGAAAGGGGACCGCCTTCTGGAGCAGCCGATCGCAGACCTCTTCCAGGCGAACGACATCGCCTACCTCAGAGCCGGGGTCGGCCCCAGAGGTGCAACGACGACGGCAGAACTCCTCGGCCTGTCGCCCGGACCTGATTTCGCGCTACCGCAGGACTCGCCGACGGTGGTCATCGAATCGAAAGTCGCAGAGGACGGGGGAACAGCGCGGGACAAGGCGTCGCGCATCATCAATCTGGCTCGCGCGGCCGAAGAACGTGGACTCCTCGCCTGCGCGGTGATCGACGGGCGCGGCTGGTCGGAACGTGCCAATGCCCTGGCCGACGTCGTCATCGCCACGCAGGGTCGGACCTATTCCCTCGCGACTCTGCAGCACCTTCTCGACATCCCGGACATCGACGCGCTCCGGGGCACAGCGTCCTGACGGGCCGCTGCGACGGATCTCCGAACGCTAGGTTGAGCGAGCGATGGCTGCTGCCCGCCGCCCCGTCACCGTGCTGCTGGTGCGCCACGGCACCACCGCCACCACCGGGAAGATCCTGCCGGGGCGGGCGCCGGGGCTGCACCTCTCCGGGGCGGGCCGCGCTCAGGCGGAGGCGGCCGCGGCGCGGATCGGCGACCTCGCCGACGTGCGCGCCGTGTACGCCTCGCCTCTGGAGAGAGCCCAGGAGACCGCCGCTCCCATCGCCCGCGCCACCGGGCGGCGGATCCGCACCGTCGACGGGCTGAACGAGTGCGAGTTCGGCGACTGGACCGGGCGCAGACTGGCCGACCTGCGACGCCTCGCCGCCTGGCGGCAGGTCCAGGGCGCCCCCAGCGGCTTCCGCTTCCCCGGCGGCGAGTCCTTCGCCGAGATGCAGACCCGCATCTGCGGCACCGTGGGTGAACTCACGGCGCGCCACCGGGGTGGCGCCATCGTGGCGGTCTCCCACGCCGACCCCATCAAGGCGGCCGTCGCCCAGGCCTCCGGCACCCATCTGGATCTGTTCCAGCGCCTGGTGATCTCGCCGTGCTCCATCACCGTCATCGCCTACGGCAGCCACAGCCCGCTCGTGCTGGCCGTAAACTCCACCGGCGACGACCTGCGAGCACTTCACCCCAGCTGAACGGATTCCCTGATCCGCCATGCCCCTCTCCTACGAATTCTCCGATGTGGACGGCTTCACCTGTGGAACCGTCGGCCCGAAGGGCCAGCGGGTGTTCTTCCTGCAGGTCCGGGAGGGCGACGTCCAGGCTTCGCTGAAGATGGAGAAGCAGCAGGTGGCGGCGCTGGCCAAGTTCCTCGGTGAGATGC
>CAZTZI010000209.1:0-3330 GCA_964618115.1 uncultured Acidimicrobiales bacterium | reverse complement strand
CTGAGATAATCCTTGCCAGTGCGGATACCCATGGCGCTCCCCCCGCTAGTCCTCTCAGTTCCGCAGCCCGGCCGGCTCGACGGCACCGGCGGCATACTTGGCCCGCAGCGCGGCGAAGCCCGCCACCTCCAACTCCACCTGCTGCTTCCACGACTCGGGCAGGTCGGTGTACGGCGGGCGCATGGGGCCGGCAGCGATCAGGCCCGAGACGTTCAGCCGCCATTTGGCGACCTGCGTGTTGTAGCGGGCGAAGTCATCGGTGTGGTCGCGGTTGGCCATGGCGCCCGGCGGGAAGTACGAAGGCACCGCGCGGAAGTCGGCGATGATCCCCTCCACGAGCTCCCCGTCCCCGGACCGTATGGCCGCCAGCAGGGCAACGACCGGTTCGGTCCCCAGGGCCGCCTGCGTGGACCAGACCGCATCGATGGCGCTGCCGACGAGGCCCCAGGCGATGAAGATCCCCGGGTCGCCGGGCATCATGTTGATGCGCCCGGCGGTGGCCTCGACCTCCTCCCGGTAGTTACCGAACCCGTGCGTGACCTTGGCGGCGACCACCGTCGGCGCGTCGTCCACGAGGCCGGACCAGAACTCCAGCGGGAAGTCGAACTTGAAGTACCAGGAGTTGGAGTAGACCATCACGGCCATGTCCGGCACCGCCTCGGAGAGGTCGGCGAAGAACCCCACTGCGTTCTCCACGGTCGGCGTCTGCCAGAGCGGGAGCCCGACCAGGGCGCCCTCCACGCCCACATCGCGCAGGGCACGCATCTGACGGATCACCTCCCGCGTGCCCAGTGCAGTCACTCCGGCGAAGATCTGCACCCGGCCCGCGGCGGCCTCGGCGACGGTCGCCGCGCAGTGAAGCTTCTCGTCCCACAACAGGGAGTGCCCCTCGCCAGTGGTGCCGAACAGACCCAACCCCGTGACGCCGGGCCTGATGAGCCAGTCGGTCATCCGGGCCGTCTCATCGAGATCCACCGAGTCGACCGCGTCCCAACCCCCGGCGTCGGGCAGGCAGGGTGTCGGCGGCAGGACGTAGACACCGCTGATGTCGTCGCAGGTCAGCATCGGTGCGACACCTCCACGTTGGTGCCGATCGTGCGGCCGGTCGATGGATTCCGGCCTCCGCCGGAATGACGAACTGTGGCGCCGGAACGACCGATGAGTGGCGGACCAGGTGGCACGATCATTCCTCACCCAGGTCGAGGCGGACGTCCCAGAGGATCGGCTCGTGGCTCTGCGCGATCTCCACATCCAGCATGGTGACGCATCCGGGGCAGAAGAACTCCCGGCACACGAACCGGTCGCCGCCGATGCCGTTGGGATCGACCCAGGGGCCGGCGTTCTGCACCGGGCCCTCGCGCATCAGCAGGTGCAGCTTGTAGTTGTCCGCCGCGGGGCCGATCTCGTGGCCGCAGCGGCAGACGGCGACCGCCTCGGCGCCCGTGCCCACGATCTCGATCTGCTCGTTCAGGCGCGCCACGGCTATGAGCCTCCGTACGGTGCCGCCTCGGGCACGCCGCGCATCAGCGTCCGGGTCTCCGGCGTGGGACGAAGCGAGGAGATGTCGGCCCAGTCGTCGTAGACCTCGTAGTCCTCCGGGACCCAGAACCTCGGCGCCAACTCGGTGTCGGGGATCTGCTCCACCTCGGCGGTGTACTCCACCACCTGACCATTGGGAGCCAGGAAGTAGCCGAAGGCGTTCATGCCCTGCGGATGGCGACCAGGTCCCCAGATGGTCTCGAAGCCGTGAGCGCGCATGTGCTCTATTCCGGCCAAGACGTCGTCCACGGTCGCCACTTCGTAGGCCACATGGTTGAGCGAGGCATGCGGGGCGCGTGCGATCGCAACGCTGTGGTGGTCGAGGTTGCACTTGCAGAAGACCATGTGCTCGGTCTCGTCGGCCACCTTGAAGCCGAGCACCTCGATCAGCAGCTGCAGGTAGGCGTCGGCGTTGGACGAGTTCAGCACCACGTGGCTCACCTTCGTCGGCCGGATCGGCGGGCCACCCGGCAAAGCGGCCGGTACTCCCGCCGACTCCACCTCTGCCGACAGTTCGATCTCCCGCCCGTCGGGGTCGACGATCCGCAGCCCGTACCCGCCGCCAGGACTCTCGAGCGGGCCGGGCCCGGCGACGATGCGGGTGTCCGGACGTGCTTCCAACTCCTTCGCCGCAGCGTCCACCGACGCACGATCGGCGAGACCCAGCCGGTAGCCGCGGACCGTCGCCTGGGTCCCAGGGTGGATCGCCAAGATGTGGTGCTCCGGCCCCGTCCCGCGCAGGTACACGGAGGGCCCCGCTCCATCGAGTCGCTCCAGCCCCCAGATCTGCTCGTAGAACCCGGCGACGTCCCCCGGCGCCGGATCGGTCAACTCGACGCCGCGCAGGTGGGTGATCCTCATGCCGGTATGCCGCGCCTGGTGCGCGGGCGGTTGCAGAGGTCGAGCGCCAGCCGGGCGTAGATCCTCGTGACGGCGACGAAGTCGGCGATCTCGGCCGAATAGCGGCCTCCGCCGACGCTGCCCGTGGGCCCGTAGGTGATCGCCGGGATGCCCATCTCGATGAACGGGTTCGTGTCGCGCCACATGCTCGACATCTGCGGCTCCGCCTCGCCCGGCTCGGTGCCGAACTCCGCCCGGTGGGCGACGGCGGTGGCATCCAGCAACTCGCCCACGTCGAGGGCCTCGTAGCCGCGGCGGTAGAGAGTGCACTCCAGTTGGGTGGGCACGTCGAGGGCGCCCAGGACGTCCTGCAGCTCGGCCTGGACGTCCATGGCCGTCTGCGCCGGCGTGAGGCGCACGTCGAGGTAGAGGTAGCAGCGCTCGGCGCTCACGATCGTGAGGAACGGCTGACCACCGCGGATCGCGCCGATGTTCACCTTCGGCACGCAGCGGCCCCCGTCGAAGCGGTACTCGTGCTCCACCTCGTAGCGCCGCCCCCAGTCGGTCAGGGCCTCGATCACCGGCGCCACCCGCACCAGGGCGTTGCCGTGGTCGGCGAGGCTCTCGGGGTGGGTGACGTAGGGCGTGTACCGGGAGGCGCCGCCCAGGACCGTCACCTTGAAGAACGCCTTGCCGGCCTCCACCCAGGTGACGCCGAAGCTCGTGGCCTCGGCCACCACCGCGTAGTCGCCGATGATGCCGTGGGTGATGAGGTAGCGGGCGCCGACCTCCTTGGAGAGGTAGCCCGGTGCGGTGAACTCGTCGACGGGCTCCTGGCCGATCTCGCCGGCGACCCCGGTGACGACGAGGTCGCCGGCCAGCGGCGCGCCCGAGGCCTTCACCGCCTTGGCCGCGATCAGCGTGCACGCCAGCGGCCCCTTGTCGTTGATG
>CAZTZI010000208.1:0-9317 GCA_964618115.1 uncultured Acidimicrobiales bacterium | reverse complement strand
AGTCCGGGGCAGGCTCTCCACCGGAATGACACGGTTCGTTGGAACCGGAGTCGGGTCACGATGCGGCGCCCATCAGACCATCGGGAACTTGGCCTTGTCGGGCAGGCCCGAGCGGGCGCAGATGGCCTCGCCGGCGGCCTGGGAGTCGGCCCAGAGCCGCTCCTCGTCGATGGTGGTCATGTGGCCGGCGTCGACGACCTGCGCCCCGTCCACCCAGACGCTGTGCACGCCGCGCCCGTCGGCCGACCAGACGAGCTGGCTCATGACGTTGAGCAGCGGGCGCCACTCGGGCCGGTCGGTGTCGTGCAGCACCACGTCGGCCTTCTTGCCGGCCTCCAGCGAGCCGATCTCCTCCTGCGCCTGGGTGGCCCGGGCGCCGCCGAGGGTGGCCATCTCGTACGCCATCTCGGCGGGGAACATCTGCGGGTCGCAGCGGGCGTCCTTGAACAGGCCGGCCACCAGGTAGGTGGCACGCATCAGGTCGGAGTAGTTGGAGGCGTTGTTGCCGTCGGTGCCGATGGCCACGTTCACCCCGGCGGCTGTCATCTCGGGCATCTTGCCCACCTGGGTGACGCCGTAGGCCACTTTCAGCGCCGTGGTCGGGCAGTGCGCCACGCTGGCACCCGTCTCGGCCAGGATCCGGACCTCGGTGTCATCGACCCGCACGCAGTGGGTCAGCGCCACGTCGCCCTCCAGGACTCCCAACTCGGCGAGGTGCACGATGGGGCGCTGGCCGAACTCGGCCAGGAAGGCGTCGGGGTCGAGTTGCGCCGGGGACATGTGGAAGCTGAACCCGGCCCCGGACTCGGTGGCGATCTCCCGGGCCGCCCGCCACAGCGGGTCCGACGCCGTGTTGTGTCCCACCAGGATCACATGGCCGGCGATGCGCCCCCCGGCCACCGAGCCGTGGCGGTCCAGCACGGCCTGCAGGTTGGCGATGGCCTCGTCGGTGTTCTGGCGGTAGACGTCGGGCTCGGGCGGCAGGTCCCACACCCAGCGCCCCACCCGGCCCCGGATTCCCACCTCGACCAGACCGTCCACCACCTCGTCCAGGAAGCGCACCGTGCCGGCCTCCAGGAAGCAGGTCGTGCCCGAGCGCAGCATCTCCGTCGCCGCCAGCTGCGCCGAGATGCGCTCGTCGTCGGCGGTGTAGGTGGCGTAGAGCGGGCAGAGCCAGCCGAAGACGTTCTCCGCGAAGTCGATGTCGTCGGGCACGTAACCCCGCGTCAGAGGCTCGCCGGTGATGTGGATGTGGCTGTTGACCATGCCCGGCGTGGCCACGAAACGGTCGCCCCCTGCTTCGGTCGCCGCCTCGTAGCTGGCACGCAGGTCGGCTTCCTTGCCCACCGCAACGATCTCGCTGCCGCGCACCGCCACCGCGCCGTGACGGATGATGTCGCGGCGTGGGTTCATGGTGACCACATGACCGGCCCGGATCAGGAGATCGATCGGTTCGGGATGCCCCGAAGCGCCGTTGTTGTCGTTGGAGGAGTTCATTGCTCTTCCTTTCTTCAGTGCGTGCTCGCCGGCTTGGTCGCCACGAAGATCTGCTGGGCGGCGATCGGCTCGATCAGGCGGACTTCGGCGAGTCCGGCCTCGCGCAGCCAGCTTGACACCTGCTCGTAGGTGAAGGCGGTGCCGCGCCTTGTGCACGCCGCCATGGTGGCCGCCATGAAGACCCCCTGAGGGCTGCGGCTGGGATCATCGGCGCGGAAATAGTCCGACACCAGCACGCGCCCGCCGGGGCGCAGCGCGGCGGCCGCCCGTCTCAGCAGCGCCCGGGCGCCCTCGTCCCCCTCGGTGCGGCAGACGTGGCCGAGCACGACGAGGTCGAAAGCCTCCTCCTCCAGTGCGACCGTGTGATAGTCGCCGGGGCGCAGCTCGCAGCGATCTTCCACTCCGGCCTCAGCGAGGCGCGCTCGGGCGACCTCCAGCACTTCCGGCAGGTCGTTCACCACGGCGGTCGCCTCGGGACAGGCTCCCAGCACGGCGATGCTCCAGGGTGCCCCGCCGGCGCCGAGGTCGGCAACCCGTGGGGCCTGCAGGTGGCTGTAGGAGATCCAGGCGTCGGCGCGCACAGCGGCGCGCAGCACCGTGCCGAAGGTCCCCTCCACCAGCGGCACCCAGAACCCCGCCACGTCGCCGTCCACCGGGTGCGCGGGCACGCCCCGGCGGACGGTGGCGGCCAGGTCGGTCCAGTTCTCCTCCGGGCCGGGGGCGACCGGCACCAAGTCGGCCATCGAGGCAGGGCTCTCGCGGCACAGATAGCGCCGCGAGCAGTCGTTCAGGTCGAAACGGCCGTCGTGTCGATCCAGCAGCCCCAGCACCACCAGAGCGTCCGCCAGCGACTCGACGTGCGAAGCCGACGATTCCAGGTGGTCCGCCAACTCTTCGGGCCGCAGCGGTCCGCGGTCCCAGAGCGCGTCGAAGAACCCGAGCTCGATAGCCCCCACCAGCATCCAGTAGGCGCCGAGGCCGAAAATCACGTTCCACACCGGCGCCGACGGGGCGGGTTTCACGTCGCTCCAAGGGCGGCCCAGCCGGGCCATCGTGTGGGTCTTCTTCAACTCCGGGTAGGGGGAGTCGGCCACGTCACGGCCTCAGGAACCTGCCGGATCATCGACCGCGGGCACCGACGGGGTCGCCGCCCGGCGGGTTCGGGCCCTTGCCGGAACGGTGGGAGGAGCGGTCTGCACCACGGCCTCGCTCAGGGCCGCAGCACGATCTTGCCGAAGAGGTCGCTGGCGAACATCCGCTCCTGCGCGGCGGCGGCCTCCGCCAGCGGCATCACCGAGTCCACCGGCGCTGTGAAGTCGCCGTTGCAGTACCTCTCCCAGACGGGGCCGAACTCCTCCGGGCGGTACGGGTCCGAGCCGACGATGGTCAGCCCCATGTGGAACAGGTGCCCCAGCGACGGGACGGTGACCGAGTCGCCGGTGGTGTTGCCGACGTTCACCAGCCGGCCGCGGACGCCCAGGGAGAACATCGAGGCCTCCCACAGGGCCGGACCGACGTGGTCGAAGACCATGTCCACACCGGCGCCATCGGTCTGCGCACGCGCCCAGCCGGCGATGTTCTCCGTGCGGTTGTTGGCGACCGCTGCGGCGCCGAGCTCCTCCGCGCGGACGCACTTCTCGTCGGTTCCGGCGGTCGCAAGGACCCGCGCACCGGCATCGACGGCCAGCTGGATCCCCGCCGTCGACACGCCGCTGCCCGCCGCGTGGATCAGCACGGTCTCGCCGGCCTGCAGCCGGCCGACGTCGAACAGGGCGTGCGCGGCCGTCATCCAGCAGGTGGGGAACACAACCGCCTCGTCGAAGCTCATGCCGTCGGGTACTGAGAAGACGTGGCTTTCCGGCACGAGGCACAGTTCGGCATAGCCGCCGTCGGCGGTGGCGCCGATGATCCCCAGCTCGCCGTAGAGGTCGCCGCGCCCGGCGAGGCGCGAGTCCTCCCGCACCCCCGACATCGACGGATCCACCACGACGCGGTCACCCACGGAGACGTCCTCCACGGCCTCGCCGACGAGCGCCACCGTGCCCGCCACGTCCATGCCGGCGATGTGCGGGAGCGCGAATCCGGGCATGGTGAAATAGCCGGCCCGCTGCACGATGTCGAGGCGGTTCAGGGCGGTGGCCTCGACCTGCACCACCACGTCCCCCGGTCCCGGCTCGGGGTCGGGCACGTCGGTGTAGCGCAGAACCTCCGGGCCGCCGTGGGTGTCGTAGAGGGCGGCCTTCATCGCAGTCCCCTGATGAACGGGCGAGCCAGGGACTGCGGCTCGCGGGTGCGGTGAGCGAAAAGTGCCATGACGCAGATGGTTAGCACAAACGGCAGTGACGACAGGAGTTCGGAGTTGAGCGGATGACCCACCGCGGGCAGGCTCAGGCGGAAGGAGTTGGCGCTGCCGAACAGCAGGCAGCCGAGCATCGCCCCCCGCAACGTCCAGCCGCCGAAGATCACCGCCGCGATCGCGATGAACCCCTGCCCGCCCACGATGTTGTCCTCGAACCATCCCACCTGGCCCAGTAGCAGGTAGCCGCCACCGAGTCCTGAGGTGGTGCCGGCAAAGTAGATCGCCTGGCGGCGTCGGGCGTTCACGTCGATGGAGGACACGTCGGCCGCCTGGGGGTTCTCCCCCACCGCCCGCACTTCCAGTCCCCAGCGGGTGCGGTAGACGAGCCACCAGGCCAGCGGCACCAGCGGGTACAGGAGGTACAGAGGCCAGGGCTGGCCGAACAGTGCCGGCCCCAGCAGCGGGATCTCCACGAGACCGGGCACCTCGAAGACGTGCGCCTTGGCCGTCTCGGGTTTGAGAGTGCTGTTCAGGAAGCTGGCGAGGCCGAGCACCAGGATGTTGAGCGTCAGGCCCACCACGAACTGGTTGGCCGTGAGGTTGTGGCTGAAGTGGGCCTGCACGGCGCCCACCAGCAGGCCGGCGGCCGCGCCGATCAGCAGACCGACGGCCACCGACCCGGAGGCGTCGAAGCCCATCGCGGCCGCGAAGGCGCCCGCCAGCATGGACCCCTCCACCGAGATGTTGATCGTGCCGGCGCGCTCGGCGATCCACTCCCCCACCGCCACGAACGCCAGCGCCACCGCCAGGCGCCAGCCGCTGCTGTAGGTGGTCTCGCTGGACAGAACGTCCCCGACCGCGGCGAAGAAGTCGCCGACCATGGCCTAGACCCGATCCGCGGCCGCGGCGAGGGCCCGGCGCCGGTCTCGAACGAACAGGATCGCCGGCGGTACCAGCAGTGCCAGCACCAACAGCGCCTGCACGACCTGCGTGATGTCGCGGTCCACACCGGTTCCCGCCAGGAACCCCGACCCGGTGCGCAGCCCGGCGAACAAGAACGCCACCGGGACGGCCACGAGCGGGTGATCCCGCGCCACCAGCGCCACCAGCAGTCCCACCCAGCCGATGTTCACCGGGTAGCCAGGCGTGAGCCGGAAGTTCCCGAAGTCCCCGCTGGTCAGCATGATCACCCCCGCCAACCCGCAGAACGCCCCGGAGACCAGCAGCGCCAGGCCGCCGTAGCGCGCCTCGCTGACACCGGCCCGGTGCGCCGTGCGCGGGCCGCGGCCGAGCATCTGCAGGCGGAAACCCACCACCGTCCAGCGCAGCACGAGCGCCACGACGGCGGCGAGCGCCAGCGCAATGAAGGCGGTCATGGCGAAGTCGTTGCCGAACAGATCCAGACGGGGGATGCGGGTGGAGGAATGCAGCCGATCACTGATGAGGTTGCGGTTCGCCTGGTCGGGCGTCGGATCGAGCAGCAGGTTGGTGTTCTTCAGGCCGTAACCCACCGCCTGGAACGCCACGAACACGAGCAGCAGGGTGGTCAGAACCTCGGGCACACGCCGCTTGTACCGCAGGACCGCGGCGATGCCGGCCCAGATCGCCCCGCCGAGGATCCCGGCAAGGAGGACGAGGATCAACACGCCCGGACCCTGCACGCCGATGTGTGTGAACACGTAGGTGCCGAAGGCCGCGCCCAGGTAGAGCTGGCCCTCCTGTCCGAGATTCACGAGACCGGCCTTGGCGTTGATGATCGTCCCGAGAGCCACCAGCAGCATCGGAACCGCCACACCGATCGTGGTGCCCCAACGCCCCGATCCGCGCACGCTGCCGTCCAGCAGCGCCGACAGCACGCTCGTCGGTGAACCCCCGGTGGCGAAAAGCACCAGCGCCGCCACCAGTAGCGCCACAGCGGTGCTCGCCAGGTAGATGGTGAGCACCGTGGCGCCCTCGCGGGCGCGGTCGTAACGCACGTCGCCCGCGCCGGCGGTCGCGCCCGGAGCGGTCACGACGCCGCTGCCTCCTGTGCCCCGCTCATCAGCAGGCCGAGACGCTCGACGTCCACGCCGGCACGATCCATCTCGCCGACGATGCGCCCCCGGAAGATCACGATGATCCGGTCGGCCAGATCCAGCACCTCCTCGAGTTCGGTGGAGATCAGCAGCACGCCGACGCCGTCGGCGGCGGCTTCACGGAGCCGGTCCGAGACGTATTCGATCGCACCGACGTCGAGCCCCCGCGTCGGCTGCGCGGCCACGAGGACTGCGGGATCGCCGCTGAGTTCACGCGCCAGCACGACGCGCTGCTGATTGCCGCCCGAGAGCGACCACATCGGGGCATCCGCTGCGGGCGTCTGGATCCCGAACTGCTCGATCAGCCGTTCGGCGTGTGCCTGGCGGCCGGCGCGATCCAGGAAGGCGCGGCCGGCGCGGTCGAGGAGGGCCCTGCCCGCGCGGGCTCGCGGGGGCGACACGAGCGTCAGGTTCTCGGCCACGGTCATGTCCAGCACACATCCGGACTCGTGGCGGTCCGCCGGCACCACCGCCACGCCGGCGGAGGCCATCGCTCCGGGACGGCCGGGCTGCGGCGTGCCGTCCCGAACCCGCACCGTGCCGCTCTCGAGCGGGAGCAGGCTGGACAGCAGGTCGCTGAGCGCGGCCTGGCCGTTTCCCTCCACGCCGGCGACGCCCACGATCTCTCCTGGGCGCACCTCGAGTGACAGACCGTCCAGCAGCGTCCGCCCATCGCGGCCACGGGCCGTCGCACCCCGGATCGACAGCACCGGCGGCGCCCTGGTGGCTTCGCGGCCGGTGCCGGCCTCCGGTTCCGAAGCTGCGGAGTCGTCCTCGAGGCCCTCGATGTGACCCAGGGCCGCAGCTTCCGAGCGCAGCGACACCGGGCGTCCCACCATGGCCCGAGCCAGTCCCGGAGCGTCCGCCTCGGTGGTCTCCCGGCGATCCACGACCGCCCCGGCACGCATGATCGTGATCCGGTCGGTGGCGGCCAGCACCTCGTCCAACTTGTGGCTGACCAGGGCCACGGCCTTGTTCTCCTGCTCCACGACACGGCGGAGGACCGCGAACAGCTGCTCGGACTCCCCCGGCGTGAGAACCGACGTGGGCTCGTCGAGGATGACGATCCCCGGATCGCGCCGCAGGCACTTGATGATCTCGACCCGCTGGCGCAGACCGGCGCTCAAGTCGCTGATCCGCTCGTCCGGATCGATGGCCAGGCCGTAGCGCTCGCTGATCTCGCCGACCCGTCGCCTCGCCGACGCCGCGTCGAGCCGGACGCGCTCGCCCAGGATCACGTTCTCCCAGACCGTCAGCGGTTCCACCAGGCTGAAGTGCTGGTGCACCATGCCGATGCCCAACTCGGCGGCCTCGGCGGGATCGGTGATGCGACACTGGTCGCCATCGATGCGGATCGCGCCGGCGTCGGGAAGCACGAGGCCGATCAGCACCTTCATGAGCGTCGACTTGCCGGCACCGTTCTCACCGAGAATCCCGTGGATCTCGCCGCGCCGGAGGTCGAGATCCACGCTGTCGCAGGCCACCACGGTGCCGAAGCGCTTGGTGATGCTCTGCAACTCAGCCGCGGGTGAAGTCATCGAGCGAGGAGTTTCCTGCGCGTGCGGCAGGCCCGCCTGGGGAGCCTCATCCCCCGGTGGCGGGCCTGCCGTCTCGTCTGTGTTCGACTGCTGCGGTGTCTAGAAGCCGTACGCCTCGGCCTTGATGCCGAAGAACGCCTCGGCGTAGGTGCCGGCGGCGATCCGCGCCAACTCGGCGTCGAACTCCGCCTGCTGCTCAGGCGTGGCGTTGCACATCTTGGCGCCCACGAACGGGAACGCCCCGACGCTGAAGAGGAACGACTCGCCCTCGCCGAACGCTCCGTCGGCGATGAGCTCCAGCAGCGTGGCGATGTAGTCGCCCGCGTCGAACTGCACGGCGATGTCGTAGTGCAGGTCCGTGCGCTCGCAGGCGTCGGAGGCGCCGGCCGACATCGTGATGACGTCGTTCTCGTTGGCGAGCGCCACCACCGGCTCGTGCGCCCCACCCAGGTACGGGTACACGGCGTCGGCGCCCTCGGCGAGTGAGCTGTTGAAGGCCTCCGTCGCACCGGAGATGTTGTCGAAGTCGAACGGGAAGTTCCCGGTCGGCACGTAGGTCAGCGTGAAGTTCGGATCCACGGCCTGCAGGCCCATCTCGAAGGACATGTACGCCTCCTTCTCGAAGCCCAGGTCGCAGCAGCCGATGAAGTGGGCGCTGTCGCCGCCGCTGTCGCGCAGCAGGATGCCGGTGGCGTAGCCGGCGCTGTAGCCGATCTGCGAACCGTCGTCCTGCGACTGGGCGAGTCCGGGCGTCTGCGGGTAACCGGCGCCGCAGTTGCAGTACCAGAAGATCTCCGAATACTCCTCGGTCAACTCAGCCAGTGGCTCGGCGATCTCACCGGCGCCGACCGCCAGCACGTCCACGTTCTGCTCGGCCAGATTGCGGAGTTCGGTGGCGGCGTCGGCGGGCTGGATGTTGTCGACGATGATGGGGGCCGAGAACCCGTTGGCGGCGGAGAACTCCTCCACGGTCTCCACGAGGGCCTGGTAGTAGGCGCCGTCGTCGCGCGGCCCGGCGGTGGCCACGCCGAAGAGCACGTCACCGTCGCCGTTCATGTCCAGCGCGGCGATCATGGCCTCCCGCATGAGTCCCTCGATGGTCTCCTGCGCCTCTGCGACCTCGGCCTGCGCGGCTGCGGCTTCGGTCTGGGCGGCCTCAGCCTCGGCCTGCGCGGCCGCCGCCTCGACGCGAGCCTCCTGAGCCTCGGCCTGCGCGGCGGCTGCCTCCTCCTGCGCGGCTCTGGCTTCGGCTCGCGCGAGGTCGGCGGCAGCCGAGGCCTCGTCGGCGGCCGACTGGGCGGCGGCGAGAGCCTGCTCGGCTGCCGCAACGGCCGCTTGGTTGCCTTCGGCCGTGGCCTGTGCGAGGTCGGCGGCCGCCTGGGATGCCCCCGCGGCTGCCAGGGCCGCCTCGGCGGCAGCGGTCGCCGCGGCCGCCTCGGCGCCTGCTGCGGCGGCCTCTGCCCCGGCGGCTGTGGCGTCGGCGGCTGCTGAAGCCGCTTCAGCGGCTGTGGCGCCGAGCCCGGCGAGCGCCTCGCCGGCGTCGGAAGCGGCGGCGTCGGCCATGCCCATCGCCGCGTCCGCAGCCTGTGACGCCGCTGAAGCTGCGGCGGCCGCGGCGTCGGCGGTCTCGGTGTCGGCACAGGAAGCAGCCACTAGTCCCGCCACGGCGACGGACACGAGAAGGAGCGATGTGCGCTTTGTTTGTCTCATGGGTCTTCCTCTCTGTTGCGATTGAAGCGCCGGACTCGGGCACCTGCTCTTCTGCCGGCCAATTGGTCATGCATCATGCCACACGCGCCAAGCGGCGGCGATTGGCCGGATCTTGACGACGAGCGCCACCTCAGACGCCGTCGGCGGCCTGCTCGGCGAGGAGGAATTTGCGGATCTTGCCGACCGACGTGCGGGGCA
>CAZTZI010000207.1:0-2750 GCA_964618115.1 uncultured Acidimicrobiales bacterium | reverse complement strand
GCTACGCCCACCCCCGAGGCCACGGCCACACAGACGCCTACGCCTTCCCTCACGCCGATGCCCGTCCAGATCATGGTCTCCACGGCGACGCCGACGAACACGCCCGCGCCTGAACCGACCGCGACATACACTCCCACGCAGGAGCCCACGTTCGCTCCGACGCCCGAGACGTCGGAACCTGCACCCGAACCTACGCCGACGATCGTCGTGATCGTGCCAACCGCGACGCCGACGCTTGTCTCTACTTCTACGGCAACGCCTACGCCGACGGTCGCCGTGAGCGAGATTCAGCCGAGCGCGACGCCAGCCCCCGTCCCAACGGCTGCTCAAATTCCGACACCGACGCCGATGCCTGCAGCAACATCGACGCCGAGTCCCACGCCGTCGCCCGAGATCTCTGAACCTGTCGTCATCGTCAACACGGAAGTCCCCGGCCCCGTCAGCGACGGCGTCGAAGAGACCCCGCCGAGCGACCGGGACGTTCCTGGCGGCATGTGGCGGCTGTGGGTCCTGCTCGGGGTTGCCGGCGGTGGCGTTCTCTACATCGTCTGGAGGCGGCGCAAGCGGTCGCATGATGCGTCCTCACCTGGAGCGGCACCCGTCGAAGAACCCGTGGCCGAGGATGATCATGCAGATGTCGGCGATGTTCTGGTGATCGACCGAGGCTGATTCGATGAAACGGGACGGGCCGGTGGGCCGAGGCGTGCGGAACTGCGAACTTCGGGCGGGAACTGGAGCTGACGAGACGATTGCGCGACGCCTTCGGCGGGAACCGCGCTGGAACTTGCAGCCGGTCTCTCCGGAACACGCCGCAGGCATCATCGGTCGTCCGTCTGATCGAAACGACGACGGCGCCGGTGCCCCGAGTGCCCGGAAGTCGGGGATCCAAAAGTTTGGACTACGGGTCCACCACGCGTCCCAGGAAGAGGACGGCGCCGGTCTCCAGGTGCCTCACCAGCAGGATGAAGGGCCGGTCGACGACGAGCTCCACGGCGTCCTCGGCCGGGGGCGCCGCCCCCAAGTTGATGACGGCGGCGGCCGCCGCCGCCTCCGTGCCCTCCTCGTCCACCGAGACGAAGGCCTTGTGCAGCACGTCGGAGACCAGCAGGCAGTCCGCGTCCCCGGCCAGGCAGGAGCGCCCGTCGACGCCGGCGAACTCGGCCCTGCCGGCGTCGAAGGCGTCGGGCATCCCCATCGCCGCCAGCGCCTCGGCCAGGCTGAAGGCCGACTCGGTCTCGAACCTCGGCAGGCCGAGGCGCACCGGGCGGTCCTCCAGGCCGTCCAGGACCTCCGACAGCAGCGCCGCGTCCAGGGACTCCTCCAGCTCGGCGAACCGGCCCCGGTCGGGCACCAGCACGGTCATGGCCGTCTCCCGGCCCTGGTAGGGCAGCTGCACCGCCCGGTAGCCGTCGCCCGCAGAGTAGCCGAAGAGGGCTTCCTGCCGCATCATCGGCACGTCCTTCTCGGTCCCGTCGGGCAGGAAGAAGGTCCCCGGGGCGGTGTCCGCCTCCTCGAAGGGCGACTGCCAGCGGGCGTTGAAGTAGATGCCGTTGGCCAGCACCAGCCGGGTGGAGCCGTCGATGGCGCCGTCGGGAATCAGGTCCCGGATCTTCCCCTGGGTCTCTTCGGCCGCCCAGTCGTTGATGCGAAGGCGCGCCCCGTCGGGGTCGCCCGCGAAGTCCGCCTCCTGGAGCTCCGCGCCGTACGGACCGGCCAGCAGGTCGAGGTACTCCTGGAGGAACCCGTAGCCCTCCTGCCCCCACAGGGAGTTGGCGACGTTCAGGCGGAAGCCCCCGCCCTCGCCCTGGCCGGCCCCGGCGCTCAGGGTCCGGAGCAGGGCGTCGAAGGCGGGATGGAGCCGGTCGTCGGGAAGGGCGAAGTTCAGGGTGTCAGCCATCTGCGCCGCGGTCTCCCCGGACGCTCCGGCGTAGGCCAGCGCCAGGGCCAGGGAGACGCTGTGGGGCGAGTGGAACAGATTGTCGCCCGCGTGCTCGCCTCCCGGGGCGACCAGCGCCCGGTGCAGGTCGAAGGCGAAGGCGGCGTTGCCCTCCGCCAGGGCCGCCACGTCGCCGACAGGCGCGGTGGACCGCTCTCCCGAAGCCGGGGCCGTGGGCTGCGGCGCGGCGGGGGCGGCCGTGGCCGCCGTCGTCGGCTGCACGGTCGCGGTCGGCGGGGGTTCCGTGGCCGGCGGCGCGTCCCCATCGGAGCACGCCGCCAGGACGAGTAGCGCGGCGGCCGCCAGGACGACCGCGATGAGCCTTGTCAACATTGTCGCTGTTCTCCTATGCGGAGCACGCCTTCCGCGCCGGGCTGCTCCGCCCTGCTCGTGCGGCCGGAGGCGGGAGCGGCGCAGGCCGTGAACGGCCCCGCTCGCAACGGGAGGGCCGCCGGACCCGCAGTCCGGCGGCCCTCCCCACGCTCAGCGTCAGATGCGCTTCACCGCCCCGTATCATTCCACCGTCACCGACACGGAGGGCGCGGCGACCTCCTCGTAGGCCGGGTCCGTGGTGAAGAAGGTCAGAAGGATCTCGACCGTGCCGGGGCTCTGCCCGTGCACGCGGACCGTCTTCGGCGTGCTCCAGTCGTCGGCGTCGAAGGTGAACGAGGTGGTCGCATTGGGGTTCTCGTAGGTCTCGTGGCTCCCGTCCGGCGTCGACACCAGCGCAGCGCCCGAATCGAGCGAGGTGGAGGTGAAGTAGACCGTATCGGTCGGCTTTTGGTTCAGCACGACCGTGAAGGTGATCACCTCG